>CBDUUU010000013.1:0-9274 GCA_965370485.1 uncultured bacterium | reverse complement strand
CGTATAAAGATGCAAAGAAAATGTTTGAGCAGGATTTTTTCCGGCGCGCCCTTGCCGAGGCAGGCGGGAATATCAGCCGGGCCGCAAAAAAAACGGGAATGGACAGAAAGAACTTTTACCAGAAATTAAAGTCATCAGGGATAAACATTTAATTTTGAGAGCCCGAAAAATACGCCTCATAAATGAGGCAACTACAAATAGTGTAGTTGCTTGATTCATCAAGCAGAGATTCCAAGAGCCTCATAAATGAGGCAACTACATAGATAAGAAATATTCCTCAAGCTCGGCCGGTAGCGGGGGAATATCGAATGGCGTTCCGCCGGAGCGCAGTGATTCTGTCGCAAGATGCCCCACAGCAACACTGTATCTGGCGGCAATGGGGTCTGTATAGGTGGAACCCCCCTCCCTCACAAACCGGATAAATTCGTCGATTATTCCGACGTCGGAGCCGCCATGCCCACCCTCAATCTTCTCGCCCTCAATCTGCTCATCCCCGCGTTCATCGAACTCCCTGCGCTTATTCCATATGCGGATAACAGAATCGGGGCTGTCCCCAATATTTTCAAGTCTCCCCTCTGTCCCGATAAACGTGTAATTGCGCCAGGCATCAGGGGTAAAATGGCACTGCAGATAAGAGGCAAAGATGTTATTTCCCAGCTCCATCAGAACCATACTCTGGTCCTCTATGTCAATAACCGGGCTCAACCCTGTCTGGCTCAGGGGAGGCCAGTTTTTGGAATTATAGGTGCCATCCCCTTTCTCCGTGGGCAGACGCCTCTCACACCGGTCATAGACAGTCAAACCTCCAAATGCCGTATCACGTTTCGTATAGGAGGCGCAGAGCCAGTGAAGGACATCGATATCGTGCGCGCCTTTTTGCAGAAGCATCCCTGTTGTATTCTTACGCTCAGAGTGCCAGTCCTTGAAAAATGAATCACCGCCATAAGCAACAAAATGGCGGCACCAGGCCGCCTTTACCTCACCAATAGCGCCTTTATCAATTAGCTCCTTCATCTTTCTGATAATGGACATATACCGCATATTGTGCCCCACGAATAGCTTAGCCTTGTTCTCCTTTGCCGCTCTTAGTATACGGTCAGCCCCCTGTATGGTTATAGCCATCGGTTTCTCAAGATAGACGGCTTTACCCGCCTCCAATGCCGCTGCCGCCTGCTCCTCGTGACAAAAATCAGGGCTTGTTACAAAGACAGCATCAATGTCCTTGTGCTCAAGAAGCCTGCGATAATCAGTGTCCACAGAGGCTGCCTTGAATTTTTCCTTAAAGGCGGCAAGCGCCTCTTCGCTTACATCCGCGCCGGCCACTATCTCTACGTCCTCTTCAGGTCTGTGCGCCTGATGGGCATGGACGCCTCTTCCTCCAACTCCAATCACCCCAATTTTCATAGCATCTCCTTCAAATATCTACCTGTGTAAGAGTTCTTGACCTTACAGACCTCCTCAGGGCTTCCGCTGGCAACAACAGAGCCTCCTTCCTCTCCGCCCTCCGGGCCAAGGTCAATGATATAATCGGCTGTTTTTATAACATCGAGATTGTGCTCTATAACGACAATGGTATTGCCTCCATCGCGCAATCTTAACAGAACCTTTAGCAGTTTGTCAATGTCGGCAAAATGAAGCCCGGTGGTCGGCTCATCCAGCAGATAAAGCGTCCCGCTCCTGCCGGAGACAGAAAGCTCCCTGGAGAGCTTCATTCTCTGCGCCTCTCCGCCTGACAACGTCGTTGCAGACTGCCCTAATTTTACATAGCCAAGCCCCACATCATTAACCGTCTGCAGTTTATTTTTTATCCGTGGGATATTCTTGAAAAACCGGAGCGCCTCCTTCGCAGTCAGCTCCAGGACATCTGCAATGTTCCTGCCCTTGTATCTGACCTCGAGCGTCTCTGTGTTGAACCTTTTGCCCTTACATTCCTCACAGGGGACATAGACATCAGGGAGAAAGTGCATCTCAATTCTTATAATCCCCAGCCCCCGGCAGACCTCACACCTGCCGCCTTTCACGTTAAAGCTGAACCTGCCGGGCCTGTATCCCCTGACCTTTGACTCCTTCGTATATGAAAATAACTCCCTGATATTAGAAAAGACGCCTGTATATGTAGCAGGGTTAGAGCGGGGAGTCCGCCCAATCGGAGACTGGCTGACCCTTAAAACCCTGCTGAGTCCCTCTGCCCCTGTGATACACCTATGAGCGCCTGCCCTCTCACTAGAACCCCACAGAATTCGGTTCAGCCCCCTGTATAATATATCATCCACAAGGGTGCTCTTCCCCGAGCCGGAAACACCCGTAATGCAGGTAAAAAGCCCAAGAGGTATGCGGACGTTAATGTTTTTCAGGTTATGCTCGCGCGCCCCTTTAATAACAAGAAACTTACCCGGCACCGGGGAACGCCTTGCAGGGACTCTTATCTTGAGCCTGCCGCTTATGTATCTGCCTGTAAGGGATGCAGGGCAGCCGACAATGTCGCTCAATTTGCCGCTCGCCACAACATAGCCTCCTTCCCTGCCCGCCCCGGGCCCAAGGTCGATGATATGGTCAGCACTGCGTATAGTCCTCTCATCATGCTCCACCACAACAACGGTGTTGCCAATATCCCGCAGGCCCCTCAGGGTTTGCAGGAGTTTCCTATTATCCCTCTGATGCAGGCCGATACTGGGCTCATCGAGAATGTAGAGCACGCCTGATAGTCTGGAGCCAATCTGAGTCGCCAGGCGGATACGCTGAGACTCACCGCCTGAAAGGCTGCCTGCCACCCTGTCTAATGTGAGATAGTCCAGCCCGACATCAACCAGAAAGGCGAGGCGCTGTTTGAGCTCTTTTGTTATCTCACTTCCTATTTTCTTTCCCTGCGGGGAAAGTGATAAACCTGAGAAGAAGTGAAGGCATCTCTTGATAGACATCCTCACTATGTCATTAATGGATTTGCCGCCGACTATAACTGCAAGACTCTCCGGCTTCAGCCTCCTGCTACGGCAGTCAGGGCAGGGCAAAACACCCATATAGCGATGTATCTGCTCCTTAACATAATCACTCTTGGTTTCCCTGAAGCGGCGGGCTAAATTCGGGAGGACACCCTCAAATGTATCCCTGTGGCGATGGTAAGTACCTGCCCGCCAGTGGCCAAACTCAAGCGTCTCCTCCCCGGAGCCGTAGAGTATAATCCGGCGCTCCCTCTCTGTAAGCTCCCTGAAAGGCGTCTCCGTGTCAATCCCGAAATGTCCGGCAACAGAGCGGATAAGCCGCCGATAATAAAGAATGATTGAACGGCCTCCCCTGCGCCATGGTTCGACTGCCCCCTCCTGTATGCTCTTGCCCTTGTCAGGGACAATCAGCTCAGGGTCAAGCTCCAGCTTTGTGCCGAGCCCATCGCAGGTGGGGCAGGCGCCATAGGGGCTGTTGAACGAAAACATTCTCGGAGCAAGCTCTTCGAAACTCAGCCCGCACCTCGGGCAGGCATTTGTCTCACTGAAGAAGAGTTCCCTTTCCTCTCCCCTACTCTTAATCAGCACAATCACAACCCCGCCCCCAACCTTCAGGGCCGTCTCGACAGAATCAAAGAGCCTGCCGGGAGAGTCCTGCTCAACGGTGAGTCTATCCACAACAACCTCTATGTTATGCTTCTTATATCTTGCAAGCGGCGCGTTCTCATTAACATTATAGACTACCCCGTCCACCCTGATACGGACAAAACCCTCTTTCACGAGTCTTGAAAAGAGCTCATGATACTCCCCCTTTTTTCCGCGAATGAGAGGCGCCAGAATCAAAACAGGAGTGCCTTTGCTTAATTTCATGACACTGCCAACAATCATATCGATGCTCTGAGGCGCAATTTTGGCTGCGCACTTATAGCAATGGGGCTCCCCAACACGGGCGAAGAGAAGCCTCAAATAATCATAAATCTCCGTTATAGTGCCAACAGTGGAGCGCGGGTTGCCCGATGCAGCCCTCTGCTCTATGGAAATGGCAGGAGAAAGCCCTTCGATGTAGTCCACATCGGGCTTTCCCATTTGCTCAAGAAACTGGCGGGCATAGGCAGAAAGGCTTTCCACATACCTGCGCTGCCCCTCTGCATAGAGTGTGTCAAAGGCAAGAGAAGACTTTCCTGAGCCGCTCAGGCCCGTAATGACGGTAAGCCCGCCCCTGGGAAGCTCAACGTCAATATTCTTTAAGTTATGCTCTCTCGCCCCTTTAATGACGATGCGGCTCTTCGAAATCATAGATAATCTCCCCGGGCTTTGCCAGCCCCCTCTCTCTTGCTCTTCTCTCCGCAAGGAGTGGGTCGTTTCTAAGCGCCTCAAGCTCCTTCTGGAGGGCTAAATTCTCCTGCTGCAGCTGCCTTACCTCATTCCGGAGTTCCTTCAGTGCCGTCCGTACCTCCCTGACGCGTTCATAAGCCGGCAGCAAAATCATCAGGGTGAGGAGAAACAAAAAGAGCAATATCATAACCGTTATCCCTGCCTTTGTCCCCCTCGATAGTCCCTTCTTTGTCATATGTCTCCAAGTGTAGTTGCCTCTTCTCTGTCATGCTGAACTTGATTCAGTATCTCCGTTTCAACTTGTTTCAGCATCTCCTTTGCAGGCTCGAAGAAAGGGTCAACCTCGATCGCCTTTTTCCAGTAGAGGATTCATTTTTATGGCCTGCCTGTAAGAGTGCGAGGCTTCTTCATAACGGGACTTTTTATCATAGGCGAGCCCGAGCGCAAAATAATCCGAGGAGCGGATATAAGATGACGGCCTTTCATACACCAGAAAGCCAATGCAGACCAGTAAAACGACGGAAACTAAGACATCCCTCCATCTATGTGCGAAAATCTTCTCCCAGAGCCAGCAAACAGTATAGCCCGCAAAAAGAATCAAAAAAGGGACAACCGGCAGGCGATACCTCGCAATAACAAAGAACAGGGTGACTGAGGCTGTATATGTCAATGTGATAAAGTAGAGGGGAGACAATCGCCGCCACTGCCTCAGCAAAAGGCCCATCCCAAAAAGTGCCAGAGGCGCAATTATACCAAAGTTAAAAAGCGGCAGTCTCAGCAGTGAGGAAAACCGCCGCTGAAAATAATAATTTACATTATTTGGCCGCTCAAAACTGCTCCAGAACATTCGCTGTTTTTTAAGCTGAAGTTTTAGAGAGAGAAGCGGATACCTTTTCATAGACTTAAAGGTCTCAAAGAGCATGTTGAGCTTTCTTCCTTCTCGTTTTGCATCATCTGAGACTTTAGAAAAGGATGGCGGATAGTCAAAGGTTCCTGTAGAGTCGTAGCAATTACCCAGATAAAAGGTACTCGGGGCATTTCCTGAAGAGATAAGGGCAAGTTTGCCCCCTATAAGATAGTTCCTCAGTGTTACGGGGAAAATGACTATACACAACCCGGCAATCAGTAATGCGGAGAATAAAAGCCTCTTCCTGTTAGCGCCCTGTACGGGGTAAACCCATATAGATACGAGCACAAATGGAGAGAATAATAAAATGTTCTCTCTTGTGAGCGCGGCAAGACCAAGGGCAAGCCCTGTGATAAACCATCCTCTCTTAGACGGCCGCTTTAATACCCTGCAAAGACAAAAAAACATTAAGAGATATACAAAGATGACAGGTGTAGCTCTTAATAAAACCCCCTCATAAAATATAAACAAACCATAAAGCGAGGCGAAAATGGCGGATACCAGCCCAACCTTTCGGTTAAAGAGATGTTCACCAATTAGATATAATAGAACACAGCTAAGGCTCCCTATTACAGCCTGAATATATTTTGCGGCGACTAAGCCTGGTCCAAAGACTTTGAAAATAATGGCAAGTGTGTATGGATAAACAGGGCCGTGGTAGAAACATCCTCTCTCTCTCCCAAGATAATCACCTTTGCAAATTGACACAGCCCAGTCAATAAAGGTTTTCATATCCTGCCCCTTGATAGTTATGTCGAAGGCAGGGTTATTGAAACCCATCTGGTAAATATGAATAAAACGAAGGGTAAGGGCTAAAAGGAAAATGAGAAGTATGTGTGCCCTTCTCTGGCTCCAAAAATTTTTAAACACGGCTCTTCCTCCCTCGGGGCAACTACCTGGCCCTTTCTAATATCTCAAGATTCTTTTTTGCCTCCATAAAATCAGGGTCAATGGCAAGCGCCTTTCTGAATTGTGTCTCCGCCTCGGCAAATTTTTTATTAAACATATAACCCACCCCTAAGTTATTATATGTCTTTGGCTTATAGGGATTGAGTCTGAGAGAACGCAGGAATAACTCCTCTGCCCTGCTCCACTGCCTCTTTTGCATGTAAAGTGTCCCGAGTGCGTAGTTAACCTCACCATAATCAGGGCCGAGTTCCTTAATTTTTTCATACGAGGATATTGCCTCATCGACATTGCCTATTTTGTCATAGGCAAAGGCAAGGTAATACCAGGCGCTGATTAAATCGGGCTTATTTTTCAGTGCCTTTTTATACAGGTCAATCGCCTCCTTCCAGTATCCCTTTTCCCTGTATGCAATTGCTACCCTGAAATAATGACTCGCCACAAGCGGCTTTATAGAAAACTGGTATGCAAGATAGAACACCACAGGGATAGCCGCAATTGTAATTGCCCGATTTATCGGGCTGAGCTTCGTCGCCCATCTTCCGGCAGAATGCCTCATAAATGAGGCGACTACAGTAGTTGCCCAATTCATTGGGCTGAGCTTCGTCGCCCGTCCTCGGGCGGGCTTCATCGCCGGTCTTCTGGCAAAATGCCTCATAAATGAGGCGACTACAGTAGTTACCCGATTTATCGGGCTTGTGGTTGCCCGATTCATTTTTCTGTCATTCCCCGACTCGATCGGGGAATCCAAAGCTGCCCGAAGATGCCCGATGAAGCCCGTCAGGTTCATTCTGTAGTTGCCTGATTTATCAGGCATCCCTGCCATCACAACCCCCATTAGCAGCCATAAGAATATACCGGAGGCAGGAAAGCGGAGATTGACGCCTACAAGATTATTTACGAGTAAGCCGCCTATTCCGCTAAGAAGCCCGATTGTCAAAGTGCGGTCGCGCCTATCACTCTGAGCAGTTAATGTCTGCCCGCTTCTAAAAAAGGTCACTAAGAGCCACAGAAATGTCCCCAGACCTAAAACCCCCATCTCGCAGGCAATCTCGAAGAACTCATTGTGGGCGTGCGAGGTAACAGGCGTTCCAAAGGATGATGAGAAATACTCAGGGATGCGATAGGCGGGGTATACGAGTTTGAATGTCCCAATCCCCGTTCCAAAAATAGGATTTGCCCTGAACATCCGAGTTGTCCCCTCCCACACAAGAATCCTCACCCCCATAGTTCCTGACTGCAGGTCTTTCGTAACAAGCCCTGTCATAAACAAAGCGGGGAGCAGGGCAATGACCAATATAAGCAAAAGCAATAAGCGTCTCCTATATTTAGGCAGTCCGAGGAGAAGCGAGAAATAAAGACCTGCCCCTACCCCAAGCCACGCACCGCGAGAGGAGCAGTTATAGAGGGAGATAAGAATCAGGGCAAGCAGGGCAAAAAGGGAAACGCCTGCCCGAAGATGCCTTTGCCTGAGACGGTCAATCAGCAACAGGACAGTTATCGGAAAGACTATTACCAAATACCCACCAAAGAAATTGAGATTCCCGAAGGAGGATAGGGGAGTCCTGCCAAGGAAATGTTGTTTCAAGCCTAAGAGGCAGGCGCCGGCAGTCGCTAAGAGCCAGATTGTGACTGTTTTCTTTGCCCCTTTATCTCTAACGACATCCACTGTTAGATAATAGACAAGGATGTAAGTGAGAAGCCGCAGAAGCTCATCCCCTGATGCCCATTTGTAAGAAGAGAGGCAAAAGGAGACAAATGCAAGGGATAAATATACAAGAATGGGGATATCTAAAGGGGTTTTTCCAGGCCTGAGTCCTTCCCATAGACAGGCCAAAACAGCAGTCAAAAGCAGACACTGTGTGATGGTAAGTTTTATCAGGGTAGGATCATATGCGCCGCGGTAAAAGATAAGGGGGACACAAGCAACAATGGCAAGAAGACAGGCCTCTTTTATTCTGGCAAGATTCACAAATCCATTATATCACAGGTGGACGCGCAAATGTAGTTGCCCAATGAATTGGGCTAATTGTAGTTGCCTGATTTATCAGGCGGGCTTCACTGTCCGTCTTCGGACAAATATGCCTCATAAATGAGGCAACTACGGCCCAATGAATTGGGCAACTACAGAATGGGGCGACTACGAATAATGTAGTTGCCTGATTTATCAGGCCAAAATATGCCTCATGAATGAGGCGACTACAGGATTGGAATATTCACGAGGCACAACAAAAAAAAGACGCCCGAGTTTTGCCCGGGCGTCTTTTTAGAATAGTGTTAGTCGTACGTCTCCGCATTGTCACTATTCGAAAACTCAGTCGGCACCGTACTCCCTGCGCTCCACTGCACATGTCCACCGAGATAGAGGATATTTCCTCCATCATCATCATGGGAATCAGTAGCTGCCCAGACCTTATTGGTCCTATCATACTCATCCAGGGCAACAGGGGTGTCAGAGCTGTTTGACTCTGTCAATCCTGACAGATAGCCATAACTGCAGGCACCATCAGACATCGCAGTAATACTGCTTGCCTCTGTATCATCACTGCTCGGACAGATAAATATCTTCGCATCCTTGACATAGTCGTCAAGGCCTCGGAAACAAGCAGCTGCAGAATTAGTATCGTCGTCACCTGTAGTACTGTAAACTGTAGGAAAATACTCACCCCAGTCCGTAGAGTACATCTTACAGCCAAGACCGATCTGCTTCAGATTGCTCA
Organism: uncultured bacterium; assembly: GCA_965370485.1. Classification (GTDB taxonomy): domain Bacteria; phylum NPL-UPA2; class JAUVJM01; order CBDUUU01; family CBDUUU01; genus CBDUUU01. Next base: position 467 of record CBDUUU010000013.1, on the reverse strand, counting down.
GGCATACCGCGCGTCTCGCCTGTTCTCTCGCTCGAGCCAATGCCGGTAAAAGCATCGCAGCCAATATAGCGATAATTGCAATAACCACCAGCAGCTCGATAAGCGTAAAACCTCTCTTTTTCATATCTTATTCACCTCCTTTTGCTTAAAATACGCCTCATAAATGAGGCAACTACGGCCCGACAAACCGGGGCAACTACAAACAATGTAGTCGCTTGATTCATCAAGCTCCACTGTAATTATACCACCCCTTACATTCCTTGTCAAGTTGTGCTATAATTTTTTATATAAAGATGACGCTCGGTCTTAGAGGCAGAAAATGTTATCCTAATGTAGTTGCCCAATTCATTGGGCAGGCAAGAGCCTCATAAATGAGGCGACTACAGTAGTTGCCCGATTTATCGGGCATAACGAAACATGAAGGCAGTAAAAAACATTCGGCTGGATGGATATGACTATAAAACTAT
>CBDUUU010000012.1:0-9459 GCA_965370485.1 uncultured bacterium | reverse complement strand
GTCTCGAGATAAAACCGCCTTGATTATTGGCGGCGGCAGGTATGGCACAAGGGCGGTTAGATATTTTGAAGAAAGTGGGATGAAATATATCCTTGTAGATAATGACCCCCGCTGTGAGGCAAGGAAGTTTTTATCAAAGGATCAGTTTTATTTAGGGAAAGCAGAGGATGCCCTTGAGCTTGTTTTGAGGATGAAGCCGGCTTTTATTATACCTGCGGCAAGGGGACATGTTATGGGGCTCTGGTTGAAGAGGCATTTTGACCTGCTCTCTTTTTCCGAGGTTGTTCCTGAGGTGATGGAATATTTTCCGAGGAGTCTAATCGTAAGGTGTGATAAGGCAAAGGCTGCCATTGTTTTCAGCTATATGCCTCCCGGGAGGCTCTGTGAAGATAGCTGCTGTCCCCCGGTGGAGCGCTGCCCGGTAACCGGTGAGCCGAGAGATAGGGCAGTCTACGAGCTTCTAAACTGCGCAGAGCTCAGGGAGAGGTTTGACTTGTGCAAGGTCTTTGTGAGCGAGCAATTGACATGCGGCCTTGGAGGTGTTAAAGGAGGTGAGTTTTTGAGGTTTTTCAGGGCGGTGCAGGGGAAAGGACCGAATACGCTGGCTGTCGGCACAGCCTGCTGGTGTCATGGCATTTTGAATTTTTTCAGGAGGAAAAAATGAGAAGACATTTTTTGTTTGCCTTGTTATTTTTTGCGGGGGCGTGCAGTGTATTTTCCGAGGAAGGCGCCTTTGAGTTAAAAGAGGTGGTGATAACGGCGACTAAGACAGCCTATCTTCTTGAGGATGTGCCTGTAAGCACGACTATTATTACCAGAGAGGAGATAGAGGAGCTCGGGGCACAGAATGTGGGTGAGGCGCTTTGCGGAGCGGCAGGAGTAAAGATAGATTGTTATGGGGGCACAGGGGCAACTTCCAATGTAAGCCTGCGCGGCTCAAGCGCTCAACAGGTGCTGGTGCTGGTTGATGGGAGGGCTGTCAATCTGCCTTCCCTGGGGGTTGCTGACCTTTCTATGTACCCGGTAGATAATATCGAGAGGATTGAAGTCGTCAGGGGGCCGGCCTCGGCGCTCTACGGCGCCAGCGCCTTAGGCGGGGTTATAAACATTATTACCAGGGAAGGGAAGGGAGAATCTGCAGGAGAGGCTTCTGTCTCTTATGGCACATTTAACACACAGATTTACAGGCTTTCTCATGGAGGGAAGGTTAGTGATATTGACTATTTTGTCACAGGGAGCAGGAACACCTCGGACGGAGACAGAGAAAACAGCGAGTGCAGTGGCTATAATTTCACCGGAAAGGTGAACGTGGATAAACTGGCTGTATCCTTTGGCTGGACAGCTCAGGATAAGGGCGTTCCCGGCTCTATTGCCTGGCCAAGCCCTCAAGCCTGCCAGGATGATGAGAAACGATGGGTCGATACAACATACAAGTTTGGCTCTGGTAGATTTAACCTCACAGGTAAGGTTTTCTTTGCCAATCACTGGCAGGAGTTTAAGAATCCTGATATATCTCAGGATGACATCTCTGACAATGACCAGTTAGGGCTCGAGCTCCGGCAGGATTTTACCTTGGGGGAGTCCAATCACCTTGTCTTAGGGCTAAACTGGGAGGAGGATAAGGTTGATGTGAAGGATATAGGCGGCCCCTCAAGGATTGGGGGGAAACAAAGCATAACTACAAAGGCTGTTTATCTTCAGGATGAGATAAAACTCGCTGAGTCGTTAACGGTTGTCTTAGGATGCCGGTATGATAATCCCTCTGCGTATGGTGATGAGATTAGCCCTCGGCTCAGCGCCATCTACCACTGCGCTGACGGAACAAGACTGCGTGCAGGTCTTGGTAAGGCATTCAGGCCTCCAACAGTTAATGACCTCTACTGGAGAGACCCTTATGCAGAGGGGAATCCCGATTTGCAGCCGGAGAAGTCAATAGGCTATGATATAGGAGCCGAGCGCCGGTTTGGCAGCAGTTTCCTGGGCAGAATTACCCTTTTCAAGAATGAGGTAGATAATCTGATTACCTGGGATGACCCGGACGGCGACTGGATATGGCAGCCCTATAATATAGGCGAGGCATCTATCTGTGGTGCGGAGGCAGAGGCGGACATTCAGTTTACCTCCTGCATTTCCGGGGATGTTTGCTACACCTATTTATCTGCCAGGGATAAAGGAGACACCTACTATGACAAACACATCAGGCACAAGCCATCGCACAAGATAGGGCTTGGGTTGAGATATAAGAGTAATTTCGGATTTGCTGTCAGGCTTGGGGCAGACTATACCGGCTCGGTTTATAGCGACCGCGCAAACACTGCTGAGCTGGATGACTATCTTTTACTCAGCACCCGCCTGTCTCAGGACATAAAGAATCTTGGAGAGGTTTTTATAGTCGGGCAGAATCTACTTGATGAAGAGTATCAGCTCTATGAAGGCTACCCCATGCCCGGACTTTCTGTTACAGGGGGACTGAAGATGATGTTTTAGTGTAGTCTTGACGCGAATTGTTGGAGGTCTTGACAAAGCACATAAAAATGTGATATACGTATTTATGTGAGGAGGTGATAATCGATGGAACGTCAAAATTTGACTCTGTCGTTGCCCAGGTCTCTTCTAAAAAAAGCAAAAATGTTGGCGGTGAAAAGAGAAAAGTCATTAAACCAACTTATAAGAGAGGTCCTCGAAGAGGAAGTTATTGAAAATAGGAGATATAAGCAAGCCAAAGAAAAACATCTTGAGCTTCTTGTTTCCGGTTTTGATCTTGGGACAAAGGGGAGGTTTTCAATTTCAAGGGAGGAAGCACATGCTCGAAGGTAGAATATTTCTTGATACGAATATTTTAGTCTATGCGCATGATGTCTCTGCAGGCAGAAAACATGAGATAGCGCGTGAATTAATGGTCGATTTATGGAATTCTCACACCGGAGTTTTGAGTACGCAGGTACTCCAGGAATTTTTTGTTAACGTTATATGCAAAATTCCTAAACCTCTGGGGGCAAAGTTGGTAAAGGGAATTATCTCTGATCTCCTGAATTGGGAAATTGTTCTCAATGATGCGGAATCTATTCTGAGAGCGGTTGACATACATCTTCAGTATCAGTATTCCTTCTGGGATGCTTTGATAATAGAAGCAGCATTGAAAGGCTGCGCCAGATGGCTGTTTTCAGAAGATTTATCTCACGGCCAGATTATTGAGGGTTTGGAGATCAAAAACCCGTTTACCCTGTTAGAAGGCTCCACCCAAGCTTTCTAACTGGGTTTATCTCATTCTCTGACAATCTCTGTCCCTATGCCCTTGTCGGTAAATATTTCCAGGAGAAGGGAGTGGCTCATTCCCCCGTCTATGATATGCGCCTTTGACAGCCCCTTATTAAGTGCTGAGATTGCGCATCGAACCTTCGGGACCATGCCTTTGTTGATTATGTGAGATTCTATCAGACCTTCAGCCTCCTCTGCCCGCAGGGTCGAGATGAGTGAGGAGCCGTCGCTGTTTTTGTGCATAATACCCGGCACATCGGTAAGAATAACAAGTTTTTCGGCTGAGAGGACTGAGGCAATCTTGCCTGAGACCTCGTCGGCATTGATATTAAGAGTCTGCCCGCTTTCATCTTTTCCAAGAGGGGCAACAACGGGGATGACCTCACTCTCCCTGACAAAGCTTATGAGCTCTTCCCCAACTCCTGTGACAGAGCCCACATACCCAATGTCAATCTTATCCCCGCCTGGGCCGGCCGCTGTGAGTTTCTCTGCCTTAATCAGGTTATTTCTTGAACCGTCTAATCCAATCGCCTTTGCCCCGGCATCCTTTAGCAGGGTTACCATCTCACTATTTATATCTTCCATCATCACCCTTGTAACAATTTTCAGCGTTTCCTCATCAGTGACCCGAAGTCCCTCAACGAATCTTGATGTCTTTTTCTCCTTCTTCATAGCCTCATTGATGAGAGGCCCTCCTCCATGGATTACAATTGTCTTTATCCCGACGAATTTCATAAACGCTATATCTCTGGCAATGCTCTCCTTTAACTTACAGTTCTCCAGCACACTCCCGCCGTATTTTACGACGACGACCTTCCCATGAAACCTCTGGATATAGGGAAGCGCCTCCAGGAGCACATTTACCTTTTTAACCGCCTCTTTCATTTTAATATTAGTAAAGCTTGTTTATTCTAACGTATCTTTCCGTGAGGTTACATGTCCACATCTTACAGTTTGATTTGCCTCTGCCGATGTCTATGGTTATTTTCAGCTCCCGGGCCTTCATTGCCTCCCCAACGATTTTCCTGTTAAATCGGTGTGGTGCTCCGTTAAGAAAGAGTGCCTCTTTACCGATATAGAGACCTATCTTTTCTTCATCAAGTTCAACACCACAGGCGCCTGCGGCGGCTATAATTCTGCCCCAGTTGGGGGCCTGCCTTTCTAATGCGGTCTTTACAAGATTTGAGTTTGCGATTTTTGCGCAGATTCTTTTTGCCTCTTTTTCGCCCCCCGCCCCCCTTACGGTGAGCTCAATTGTCTTCTCTGCTCCTTCGCCGTCTTTGACTATCATCTTTGCGAGCGAGAGGGTGGCTATGTCAAGAGCCTCCTGAAATTTCCTGAGGGAGTTGCCTGCAATTATCCTTTCGCCGCAGGAGGCCCCGTTTGCCAGGATAAAGACTGTGTCATTGGTGCTCATATCTCCGTCAACAGTGATTCGGTTAAAAGATTGTTTTACACTTTTTGACAGCGCCTCTCTCAGGACATTCCGGTTAATGGATACATCAGTGGTGATGAAGCAGAGCATAGTGGCAAGCTGGGGGCATATCATTCCTGAACCCTTTGCGATGGCCCCGATGGAGGAGTTGTCCGGGAGGCCTGTTCTTACAGCGGCCATTTTAGGAAAGGTATCCGTTGTCATTATTGCCTTAGCCGCATCGATACTTTCATCGCCGAGCTTCCTCACGAGTTTCCCTGCGCCCTCTTTGATTCTTTCTACGGGGAGCATTTTCCCTATGACCCCTGTTGAGGCGACAAGCACCTCTTCACTCTTTATGCCAAGTTCCCCTGCCGTTACCCGGGCCATTGCCTCGGCGTCTTTATATCCCCTTTTGCCGGTGAGACAGTTGGCATTTCCGCTGTTAGCAATGATGGCCCTTATCATCCCTTTAGAGAGGTGACTTTTACTGAGCCTAACCGGCGCGGCGGTTATTTTATTTGTTGTGAAAACCCCTGCGGCTACAGCAGGCCGCTCGGAATATATAAGGGCAACGTCCCTTTTTTTCTTTTTGATTCCGCAGCAGATTCCGGCGGATTTAAACCCGAGCGGGGTGGTGGGTTCAATGCACATTATTTACCTTACAACTGCCTTTTTATACAGTCAGCCCTGTAGTGGCTAATCCCTCAGCCTCATCGAATCCGCACATTACGTTCATATTTTGTATTGCCTGGCCCGATGCGCCCTTGATGAGATTATCTATCACGGAAACTATTATTGCCTTGCCTCCCGGTTCGTCGACTGCCACCCCAATCTTGCACAGGTTACTTCCGCAGACATCCCTGGTTTCGGGAAGTGTCCCGTGGACCACGCTGACAAACGGTTCCCCTGCGTAAAAGTCTACAAATAGCTTATGGAGCTCATCCTCGGATTTTTTGTTCTTTAGCCTCAGATATGTTGTTGTCATTATCCCCCGGTTTACAGGGACAAGGTGTGGGCAGAGTATGACATTGACCTTATCCCCGGCAAACTTGCCAAGTATCTCTTCTATCTCAGGCTGATGCCGATGGTTTGCTATTTTGTAAGCCTTCAAGTTTTCATTGCACCTGCAGAAGAGACCCCCCTCGCCGGGGTGCTTGCCCGCACCCGAGACACCCGAGAGGGCATCAACAATTATATCATCTGTAAAAATACACCCCGCGGACAGCAGCGGCAGGATGCCGAGTATTGCGCTTGTTGGGTAGCATCCGGGATTGGCTATCAGGCAGGCCCCCTTTATCTTTTCCCGGTAGAGTTCGGGCAGTCCATATACTGCCTTTCCAAGCAGGGCCTTGCCTGTATGCTCCACACCGTACCACTTTTCATATATTCGCGCTTTCTCAAATCGATAATCGGCGCTCATATCCACAACCCTTTTGCCGGCCTCTATAAAAAGAGGGACTGTCCCCATTGAGACCTTATGGGGCAGGGCAAGGAAGATAATGTCTGATTTTTGAGAGACCTTTTTTACATCAAGCGGCTCCACAGGGGGGAGACTCTTTTCATCCAGGGCAGGGAAGAAGCTGCTCATTTTTTTCTGTTCCCCCCCGGTTCTTGCGGTGAGGGCGGTAATCTCTACACAGGGGTGTCCCAGAAGGAGCCTTACAATCTCCCCGCCCGTATAACCACTTGCCCCGACAACAGCAACCTTCATTTTCATTTGATTGCTATTATATCTCAGAAGCGTCCGCGGGTCAAAACTTCTTTTCTTCTAACGGGGTTTACTTTGAGCCTATTTCTTCTCCTCTTTGCTTGCTGTCTCATCTCTCTTTACCTCATCAACATAGTTCATCTGCATGTTTGACAGAGCGCTGTCGATTGCGCTGAGCTCGGCATTGTTTAGATTCCCCTTTGTTTTTTCCTTCAGCATGCCAATAAGCTCGATTGTGGCATTGGCGGCGTTTATATCCTTTTCAATCTTGCCTGTAATGGGGTTCATAACCTTTCCAAGTTGCCACATAGCCGAGCTGTAGAGCGTGGATATGAGCTGAAGGAAAAGCGCCTCAGTAGTCCTTTTTTCTGCCATCTGTACCTCCTATTTGCCAGACCCTATGTCCTTTCCGATTCTGATAAAGGCGTGAAAGATTGCAATGAACTCTAACCTGCCAAGAAGCATGCCGAAAATCTGGACTATCTTACAGGTCCAGGGCATGCCGGTCTTTGTCAGCCCTGTCGAGAGCCCGACTGTCCCGATGGTGCTTGCGAACTCAAACATAGACTCTTTGAGCGGGAATCCGTTCGCCATAAATATCATGGTCCCTATGAGATAGGTTGCCATGTAGATTCCTATAAAGGCGGCTACTGCCTGGATGTGCTTGTCCTGGATTTCAAGATTTTCTCCCCTGCGGCGAATGTTCCGCTGAATGAAGGCAGACTGCGGATAGAATTGCTTTTTGACCCACCAGAAGATGGATTTTGCGATGATGCTTACCCTGTAGAGCTTTATCCCTCCTGCTGTAGAGCCTGTTCCGCCTCCGGCTATCATGAGAAGGGTGATAATAAAAAGCGGCAGTTCATTCCATGCTGAGAGGTTAGTTGTTGCAAAGCCCGTGCCGCTGAGGGCGGAGATTGTCTGAAAGATGGCAGGTGAGTAGTTTGCCCTATAGCTTTCTCCCGGCAGGCTGAGAATTATAATCAGGCTCGTAATGGCTATAAGTGACACCCCGAGGATAATCTCGGCATCCAGCAGCCCCTTTCGCCCGCGGCTGGAAAGGATGGTATGGTGGGTGGCGAAGTTGGTTGTGCCGATTAACATAAGGAATATACTCACCAGCTCAATGCGGAAATTTCCCCAGTAGGCAATGCTGCCGGTGTGTGTTGAGAAACCCCCGGTGGCAAGCCCGCACATTGCATGGCAGATTGCGTCAAAGGCATTCATACCACAGGCTAGATATAAAACTATCCCGATAAGAAAATAAGCGAGATATATCTTGATAATCATCCTCGCGGTATGCATGACATTTGGGAGAATATGGTCTGTGCGTGCCTCTGCCTCGTATATGCCCGGGCCAAGGGAGCCGATAATGGCCGAGAGCATTATGACTGCCAGCCCCGCCCCGCCGACAAACTGCATAAGCGCCCTCCAGATGAGCAGAATTGGGGGGAGATTCTCCGGGGTTACCATTGTCAGCCCTGTTGTGGTCCATCCGCTTGTTGCCTCGAAGATGGCATCTATCGGGGAAAGTGTGCCGCTGAGAACGAATGGCAGTGCCCCTATGAGGATGGCAGTGACCCAGATTACTGTGACAATAAGGGCTGCGTCCGGGGTGACAAGCTGGACTGTTTCTTCAGGGCGAAAGCCCCTCCAGATGAGTGTGCCTGCAAGGATGGCTATACCGGAGGGCCAGAGGAAACTATGGGCAAGGGCTATGTCACCGGGAATGAAGAGAAGGCTCAAAAGCGGGAGGAGGAGTATTAGGCCCAGCCCGATGGTAAGAAATCCTGTATAACTTATAATCTGAGAATATTTTACCCCTACTTTTTGCCTTGCGCAAAACATATACTTTCCAAAGACGGACGAGCCGCCTCATACTGTCTAAGATCCTGGATTATCTGGATGTGGAAGGAGAAGGCCCCACCAGGAGGTTTCTGAGCACTGTCTTCTTCTCATCAGTTGTGATTGCAAGAATCCTGTCCTTCGCTTTCAGGACGGTGTCCCCGTGCGGAAAGATTCTTTCCTTTTCCCGGAAGACGGAAATAATAATACAGTCTTCAGGGAGGTCAATATCTATGATTTTTTTGTCTCTGACAGGAGAACTTTCATCTATTTCCAGCTCTACAATGGCTGAGCGGCCTTCCCTGAAGCTGAGGAGGGTGGTAACATCCTTCAGGGATATCTCTTCCTCAATAAGCGAGGATACTATATCGGTAGTGCTCAGGACAGTGGTTACGCCTCCTAACTTCTCAAATACCTCTTTGTTTCTGGCATACCTGATTCTGGCAAGTGTTCTGGGAACTTTAAATTTCTGGGAGGCAAGCTGGCAGGAGATTAGATTATCCTGGTCCCTGTTTGTGAGCGCAATGAGAACATCTGCCTTGTCTACCTCGGCATCAGAGAGGGTTTGAAGGTTAGTGCCGTCTCCGTGTATAGTAACGGTGTTAAGGTGCTTGACTATTTTATTGCATCTCTCGGAGGACCTCTCTATAATTGCCACCTTATGTTTATGCGCCATCATTGCCTTTGCCAGAGAGGTGCCGATCTCTCCTCCGCCAACGATTATGACCCGCATGCTTATTTTCCCTTAAACATTTGATTCAGATGTTCCATATTTTCGGTGAGAACTACCATGATTATCTCCGTTTTAGGCGTTAATTTGTTGTTTGGCTGGGCAGGCAGGAGTTTTCCGTTTTCGGATGTTGCCGCAATGGTAGCCCCCCCTCTTTTTATTAATTTTGACAGGGTCTGGCAGGATTGCCAGTCAGGCATGGTAAGCCGGACAATCTCTGTCCCTATTCTTTTAGCCGTGGGAATAATCTCAATCTCTCTTTCGCTTCTCAGGATAGAGCTGAGTTTTTGGGCGGCAAGCGTCGTGGCTGAGACTGCCTCCAGGTCATACTCTTTATAGACATTTAGTTTCTTCGGGTCCTTGACCCTCACGAGTACCCTCTTGACATTGAATATCACCTTTGCGAGCTGGGCGCTCATCAGGTTGGAGTTGTCATCGCCGGTGGCGGCGATGAAAGCACATGCCTCGGAGGCCCTTGCGCCGCGAAGTATGTCAATGTCA
>CBDUUU010000011.1:0-9486 GCA_965370485.1 uncultured bacterium | reverse complement strand
AATCCGTTGTGACCTGTTTCTTGAAAGAGAATCTGCTGGACAGAAGAATTGTAATTAAGCAATAAAATGAAGTAATCCCACCAATGAAAACTTATATAAGAAACTAATCCAGAAAGAAAACAAGCTAAAGTAATTATCCACCCTTTCGATGACTTCAATCGATGCCAAGCATAAACAGCACAAGAAGCAGCAATAAAACCTATAATGGCAGGATAAACCACGTATATATGTATAGGAATTAGACCTAAGACAAAGGCCGCCAATGAACCTCCAATAGTCCCACTAAGAAAAGCAACCGAAAATGAAAGTAAATTTCTTAATATAAAATTTGAACGTTGACTAATCATTAACTTTTCATTATGTATTTATCAGTATCTAACAATTAATAGACGAACTTCTCTTTTACGCCAGAAAGGGGAAAAACCTTCCCCACATACCTTAAATATACATCATATACGGTAGCGTAGCGTCAAGTTAACGCAGGCTAAAGCCTGCGACTACCAGGTCTCGCTCCAAAATCACCTCTGACAAATGGTCTTTTGTTTTCTTTCCCAACCCCTAAATATGTCATACTGAACTTATTTCAGCATTTCAATAATTGAATTAGACCCATGAAACGAGTTCAGGGTGACACTGGCGCGTGAACGGTTACAAAATATATTTGACGCTATCTCTTCTTCACAACCTTAGCGGGGATGCCAACGGCGATACTCCCCTCAGAAATATCCCCTGTAACAACCGCCCCGGTGCCAACTACGGCATTCTTTCCGATTGACGTCCCGTCAAGCACCTTCACCCCTGCCCCGAGCCAGACATTTTCCCCGATAACTATCCCGGAGGATATTTCCTTCTGCTCAACCACAGGCACAGAAATATCTTTGAACTCATGCCCGCCCCCGATAATGTAACAATACGCGGCAACAAGCACATTCTCTGCCAGCTCTACCCTGCTCGATGAGAAAATCTCGCAGTTAAAACCAATATTTGCCCCATCCCCAATTTTGATATCCCCGTTCTTACAGCTTAGAATGGTATTTCTCCCGACAAAAACGCCTTTGCCTATAGATATGCCCTCATTTGTTTCTCCCTTGGCATCAAGGAGGCAATAATCGTCAATGATTGTGTTATCGCCGACTTTAATTTTCCATGGATGGCGAAGGGTAACGTGATGCCCGAAGGAAACATTCCTGCCGACATACCCGAAAATCGCAGGATAGAAGAGAGACCTGAGCAGAATCCCAGCCGAGCCGGGCAATCCCGAAATGAAAAGATTTACAAACTCGTACATCGCCAGCTTCAAGATGCTCCTTGAGCCGACAAACAGGTCCTGATATTTCCCGAGCGCAGACCTTTTCGTATCTTCGAACTCCTTCCGAATCCTTGTAATTTCTTTCTCTTGCATCTCAGACCCCCATTATCAATTTCCTCAAGACTTTCTTGAGAGGTGCGGTAAGCCTCAAAACAAGTTCCCCATAATCAGAGTAATAGAGCTTGTAAAAAAGGGCCTTTATAAGATTGTTATTTCTGTAAACATTAAACCCGAAATTTTTATAGACGCCCCTGACCTCATCCCTCTGAAACTGCGGCATATTTAGAACAGTATCTGTCCGCGGAGAGAAAGACTCCTCCCATGGCTTGCCCCCCAGAAACCCCTTTTCTCTGGCGCTCTCAAACAGTTCTGTCCCCGGATAGGGCTCAAAGATATACACGACGAGGCTATCAGGCTGGACAACGGCATTCAGCCTTATTGTCTGCCCGGCAATCTCAGGGGTCTCTCCGGGAAACCCGACAATATTGAAAGATTTCGTCTTGAGCCCGGCCTCCTTTGCAAATCGGAACCCTCTTACAATCTCGGCATTTGTCATATTCCGCTTAAGAACCCCTCTTCTAAAGTCTTCACTGCCGCATTCAATGCCAACATCCATACGAGTGCAGCCCGCATCCTTAAGCACCCTGCACATCTCTTCGTCCAGCTTTTCCACCCTTGTATTGATATGAAATGGCAGTTTAAACCTCTTTTTATACGCCTGGCAGAAATCAATTACAAAGGCGCGATTCAGTGTAAATACATCGTCATTGAAATAGAGTGTGCTCACATTATAGGCGCTCAAGACAGCCTCTATCTCCTCCATACAGCTCTGCCTGCTCCTGAACCTCACATATCTGCCCGGCTGAACTTTGCGGAGCGCGTGATTACAGCAAAATGTGCACTCATAAGGACAGCCCCGGGAAAACATAAACAGCGCCGTTCCAAAATCAGAATCTATAACCGACTGATAGTCAAAAAGACTTCTGTCCGGAAAAGGCAGTTCATCAAGGTCGGGGATAAACGAAGGAGACGGATTTTTATGTATTTTCCCTTCTGCCTTTACCCAGAGCCCCGGAATATCAACGACCTTCCTCTGCCCGCTAAGCGCCTTTGTCAGCTCAAGTAACGGATATTCTCCCTCTCCGCGGCAGACGGCATCCAACCCCGGGGTGGACTCTAACTCATCAGGCAGAAGGCTCACATGCGGGCCGCCGCAGACCGTAAAGGCATCCACCATTAAGCGGGCAAGTACTTCCCTTACATATTTATACTGTGAGCTTGTAGAGGTGAAACATATAAGGGAAAAATCCGAAGCTGCCTTGTTAAAATTACCGATATCATCCTCCGAGCGTATGTAATAGAGTTGTGTGTCATGCCCATACCGTTTTAAGAAGCTCGAGAGGCAGCCAATCCCGAACTGGAAGCTCAATGCCCCGCCCTTTATGCCTACATCGGGGTAAACAAAGAGTATTCTCATCTTTCCCTCAAGACCTCGAACTCGGTAATCGACCAGTCCATCCGGGCATATCCGCCCTGAACCAATCTCACCCACCTTGCCTCAACCGGCTTGAAAACAGCCCTGATATATCTCTCGGTCGTATAGATTCGCGGGCTGCCCCCATCCCAGTAGAGACCGCCGCCAACCTCCGGATTATCATAAACCATCTTCCAGTCCTCACCATCGCAGGAGACATAAATCTTAAGAGCGCGCGGAAAGTCATGCTGAAAATCATCGAGGTGAAGCAGCGCCCCGCAAATCTTTCCTGCCTGCCCCATATCCACGGCGAAGACCATCCCCGGCTCCTGCTGCGAGGCAGTGCCCCAGCGGGTGGTATGGCTGCCATCAAGGGCATTTGACAGGCTGTCCTCTCCATAATTCGAGGAGAGAGAAAACTTATCCCTCTCCACCGGCTCTGTGCCGCTAACAAGCGGCTCAAAGTCGTAAAATACAGTAAATGAATCTATGACCTTGCTCTTATACCCGGCCCCGGTTCTCAAAAGTTCCCTCTCAAACCAATCGGGGCCCAAACCAATACGAGAATGGAAGATGTAGGCAGGATGGTCTGCAGACTGAACATCACTCAGATAGGGATGAATATATCTGCCGAATCTTTCGTCGTAGGCAGGAGAAATCAGGATTGCCTCATTGGTCTTAAACACAACAGGGTAACTCAACCAGTAATGCATATATCCGCAGCGAATATGTTTCTCTTTCAGAAACGAAATCAGCCCGTTATTATCAGGAAGTGAAAGACGTTTTTCTGCAGAGCCGGGTTCTGCCCAGCTTCGCAGCACTGTTATATTCCCGGCAAGATTGAAGCCGATTATAAAGCACAAAAACAGGAAAAATGCCTTCGACTTTTTTATAACATCCCGAAGACCGGCTGAGATAACGGGCATCAAGGCTATAAAGGTTAGAGCGAGATACCTGGTGGAGGCGGAGTCGCTTCGCGAATTTTTGGAAAAGAGGGCTATGTTCATTATTAGAAAAAACAATAAGAGCCAGAGCCCGCCGCGGCGGGGGCGCCTGCGCAGGGTATTTACGACAGCTACAAGAATAAGCCCCATACACACAGCCGCATAGGCAGTGGAAAACTTAGGGCTTACCCTGATAAAATAAGAGCTGTCAATGTAGGTCGGCAGGTGCATGCCCCATGCCGAGGGGAGGGTAAAGGTCAGACATGTCTTAAGCTTTGTAAGAGCCTCCGGCATATAAACGGAATGAGCCATCTTAAAGGTGGCAAAATCGCTGCCAAAATTATATACCCACAGGGGGGCGCTGCCCGCTATAAACGACAGAATCAACACCCAGAAATCTTTCCTGATAAACCGCCGGTCATTGATAAAAAGGAAAAGGGCGGCAGAGGCAAGGGCGCAAGCCACGATCGGATGAACCCAGAAGGTAATGCCCCCAACAAGCCCCATAACGACGAGAAGCCGCAATTTTTTGGATGAAGACAGTCCACCGTAGATTGCCCTGTGCGCAGCATAAATTATAACAGCCGAACCAAGAAGCGCGGGGAAATTCATAGAGACCCCGAGTGAGCCCAGAATTGACAGATACACCGGCGGGATTGCGATAAGCGAGGCTGTTATGAGCCCTGCCTCTTCCCCAAAATACTCCCTGCCAATAAGATAGCCCATTGCAAGAAAGAGAAGAGAAAATATAAACGGAAGCAGTCTCACGGTCAGCTTGCCCGCCCCAAAGAGCAGATATAAGGGGGCATCAAGGTATGCCTCGAGCGTTCCCCCGTGCGGCTGGACCCATGTGATCAGGGGAAACTCCCCAAGCCATATGTGCTTTGCCATAAGCCCTAATATTGCCTCATCACTGCCGAGCGGCACATATCTCAGCCCAACACACAGAAATATAAGGCGCAGGACAATGCCGCAGGCAAAAATTAGTAGTAAGACCCTCTTCACAATAATTTCCTTTCGCGATACCACTGCGCCGTCAATCTAATGCCCCTGTCTATATCATATGCCGGGCGGTATCCAAGCATTTTCCCTGCCTTGGATATATCAAAGGCGCGGGACTTGGTAAAAAAGTCAACCCTTCTGCGGTAGATTGGAGGCTCAGCCCCAAAGATGCCAAACAAACCTTCACAAGCCGCCGCAGCCATTCTGACGGGGGCAGCCGGGATATGCCATCTCGGGGAAGGAACTTCGAGGGCAGAGGCTATCTTTGAAACAAGCTCATTTAAACTCAGGAATCTGTCCCCTCCAATTATAAAAACCTCCCCTGAAACTCCCTCTTTCTGCGCGGCTAACTCAAAACCGCAGATAAGGTCATCGATATAAACAGGGTGCCACAAGGTCTTTCCGTCCCCAATCATAACAAACCTGCCTCTCGCAATCGCACGGAAAAGTTTCAGAAACCGCATATCACCGGGCCCGTAAATCCCGCAGGGCCTTATTACCACCAGCGGAATGTCTCTCTCCTTAAAATATCGCATTGCAAGAAGCTCAGCCTCAAGCTTTGTTTCCTGGTATATATCAGAGGGCCTGAAAGGGCCGCCCTCATCCACAGGGACATCAACACCCCCGTGCACACCGATTGTAGAGCAGTGAACTATTTTCTTCACACCGTACCCTGCCGCTGCCTCAAGCACGTTTCTTGTCCCGCCCACATTAACATCCCTGTAAACCTTATCAGATAGTCCCGCCTGCCGAAACGCGGCGGCTATGTGAAATACAATATCCGCATCCCTGACAGAGCCGTCAACATCCCCTTTATTTCTAATATCACCCACAACTACCCTCGCCCCCATCTCCTTTAGAGACAAAGTGTTGCTTGTGGGCCTGGCCAGGACAGCTACATCCTGCCCCTTTTCAAGCAGCCTCTTAGCAAGATGCGAGCCGGTAAAGCCCGTCCCGCCTGTTATCAATACCTTTTCCATAACCCCCATCCAATCCACAAAAGCAAAAATGTCCGCAGGATAATAGCCCCGGAGAAGACCCTTACGGAAAGAAACGGCGCATATGCGAATCTGCCAACATCCTGTAAAAACCACACAAAGGAAAGCGGATAGACCAGCATATTTACAGCCTCAAGGGTAAATAAGGCAGGTATGCCAATCATCGGGGCTTTCCTCCAGAGACCCCAGTGCTTGTCGGAGGGGATACACAAAAGAAGGAACGGCAAAAACCAGATGTGAAACTGAGGGGAGTATGCCTTATTAAACAGAAGAAATGCAAAACAATAAAGGATATAATTGGACAGGATGCTTTTCTTAGTACGGAAAAAAACTATGAGCAGAAAAAGGGTAAGCGTAACGCCGAAAAGAAACCCTGAAGAAAACCTGACATTCGATAACATTTGAATTATGCCTGCCAGGGTATCGACGCCAATCCAGCGGCCATACTGCTCGGTATAACTTGCCGACCAATGCGTAAAATTTCCGCCTCGAAGATGGCAGGTCAAAAGATAAGGCACATCCATAGCAACAAAGGCGGCTATGGAGATGGCTGCCCGGCCTATCGCCCGGCGCAACCTTTTCTTCTCAAAAACCTCATTCAGAAAGATTGCCGCCACCATAAAAATGGTAAACCACTTTATAGACATTCCCACCCCGAGTAAAACGGCAGGCCCTACAAACCCGCCTTTCCTCCAGTAATAGTAGGCAAGAACGGCAAAAAAGGCAGGCACAATATCAAACCGGACATGGTTAAGAATAAGTATTGTTGGCAGAAAGAGATATAAGCCGACAATCATAGAGGCATCAGGCCGCCTCTCAAGGTTCGATATCCGCCACAAGAGCCCGGCGACCGCCATATCCACGACAAGCATGAAAAGTCCATAGACAAGCAGAAACTGGCGGGGCTGGGAATAAAGAAAGGAAAGCGCCCAGTGGAGGCTAACGGCCCCGGATGGATATTCCCTCGGGAAATCCACAAGGGGGATAAGTCCCTTTTCTATCTTGCCAAACGTATCGAACCATCCATCAAGGTCATTTGCATAATGTTCCACATAGACATTGCTGCCATAGCTGCAATATGTAAAGGCGATGACACTTAGCTTTAGCAAAATGGCGACGGAAAACATAATAAGGAGTTTTTTCTGCCTCATCTTTCTCTCTCGAGCCGGGCAAGAACAGGGCCGCCGATAAAACGTGTAAGGCGAAGCCTCCTGGCAATCCGCTCAACAGGAATGAGATACCTGCCTCTTATCATACGATGAATAACAACAGGAATTACAAACTGCCTCTCGTAGTCTCTTAAGACAAACCCGCAGCCCCCGGCCACATCTCTTATCTCAGAGAGAGTCTGCGCTGTCCACTCACGCAAGGCAACCTCTGTCTTCTTCTTCAGAAGAAATGAAACCCGTCTCAAAAAACCCCGGCCTCCCGGGGCAAAATCAAATATCACCGAATCCCCTGCAACACGGCACAGCTCCCTTAAAAAACAAACCCAGTCAGGCACATGCGAGATTGTCCGCAGGCTCACCACCACATCGAATGATTCTGCCTCAAATGGAAGTTTATCCAGCCTTCCAACCGCAGGCTCAACATTATAGCCCTTCTCCCTGACTATCTTTTTCAACTGAGAGAAGCTATCCTCACTGCTTCCATATGCCGTAAGCTCCCCGCCCTTTAAAAGCACCGGCTCTACGCTCTGCCCGTGACCTGCCCCAACATCCAGAACCCTCCTGCCCCTGATATCACCCAAAAACCGCTCAAGCAGTTCACTCTGTCTGCTCAAAACCATCTCACCGGCATTGCCGGTGAATCTCTTCGCATACAATGCGGTAGAGGTATGAAAATCGCACGCCCAGCTACTCATTTCTCTCATAGGAGCCGAGAAGCCTCCTGAGCCTTCCATAGCCTACTATATGGTCATTAAAAAATGAAATGAGATATTGAAAGGGGATACCACCCACCCTTTTTCGATAAATGCGGTCGCACCTGCAGCAGGGCTCAAACCCGTCCAGTGAGCCTGCCATTCTCCCGCGCATTTGCCGATAGGGGGCATCGTTCCAAATTTGGGAAAGTTCCCTCTCGCTGACATTACCCATCTTTAGCCTGCCGAAGAAATCCTGCGGGCAGGGGGTAACCGTCCCATCCCACAGGATTACCGATGAATACCACAAAAATGTGCACGGCCCGGCGCGGCTCCTATCAAGGTTACTATTTGTCTCTAAATCCCCTGCCCAGTTATAAAGTTTCTTGAATACAAGCTCATCAAGCCCGAGGGTGCGGAACCTCTCCGTAAATTCCTTCCTTGCCTCAGGATTATCACTTTCATCAGGGAACTCAATCTCCTCGAGGACGGTGTAGGGATATCTTAAGCCCCTCTTTTTCCTCTCCGCAAGAAACCCGCTGATATTCTCTACTGTTTTATCAAACCGCGCATTCACACGAATTCTCTCATAAACCTCCTTCGTAAACCCGTCAAAGGAAAAAGAAATAAGCTCAGGTTTGGCATCAAGAATCTGCCCTGCCTTTTCTCCGTCAAGCAGTGTGGCATTGGTGTGAAACTTTACCCTGAGCCCGGCAGCCCTGGCATATCTGACCATATCGGAAAATTGCGGGTGAAGAAGCGGCTCCCCGCGATGGTGGAGATAGATATCATACACATACCCCCTTGCCTCATCGATTATCTTCCTGAATAAGCCAAAGTCCATATACCCCCTCTCTGCCGGGGGAATCTTTTCTGCCAGGCACATAACACACCGGAGATTGCAATTATTCGTCGGCTCTATCCACAACCTTATCGGCATCGTATCCAGGACAGTCTTTTTTTTTCTGTAATTCAGAAAGATTTTCATCAGAGAGGACAACTGCCTGGCTTTATTCATAATCGACTCTCCGCATAGGATGCAATACACCATTTGAATGATACATTATTTCGCCTTTTCTATCAATACAAAACCAGCACGACCTTTGGGAACGGGAATAGACATCATGACCCCTCAGTCTCAGGTGGGATAAATGTCATTGCGAGGGATGAAATCCCGAAGCAATCTCATGACAGGTTCAGAACAGGGTTTTGAAGAGTGCACTTTTAAAACTCAAGTTAACGCAGGCTAAAGCCTGCGACTACCAGGTTTTGATTTTTTCATTTTTATTTTAGGATTAAAATCTATTTCATCTATCATATTAGCGCCAAATATATCTGCGACTTCATTTTTATCTATTACTCTTGATGATTTACTGTCTGCTTTCTTAAGCAGTTCTTTCGATTTATCCTGGACAGCCTTTTTAATTAAATCATCAATTTTTAAATCACGAAGCACGAAGAAAAGCCTCGGGTCTTCATCCAGCCTTACACCAATTGCATAAAGGGCCGCAGCCACATGCTTGCACATATCAGCCCAATCCGGACAATTGCAGTCAAATGAAATCTCCTTTGGAGATGGGAATAGGCCCTTGCCCTTTGTGGTGAATATTTCAGCAAGCGCTTCCGGAAACCTGCCCTCCATAAGTTCCTGCAACGATTCTATTTTCCCCTCGCATTTCTTTTTAATCTGATTCCAGTCTTTTTTTCGTATAGGCTTTATATTTATTTTAATGTAATAAGGTTTGGTCATAGTCCCCTGCACAAGGGATGTAACTTTCCCTTTATCTATCCGGAGATCCTGAACATGGGCGTTTGGTATATATATCCTGCCTCTACCTATCCTGCTATAATAATCAGCATTCTTTTCAAGGTTTTCATTCCAGGCTTGAAGCCACCGT
>CBDUUU010000010.1:0-10037 GCA_965370485.1 uncultured bacterium | reverse complement strand
TTTAACAGGCTCAAGTGCTCGAAAATTAAGACGAGAAGGGCCTAATTTATTAGGTGGGCGTGCGTTAACCTATTTGTTACATCCCTTTACTGTTATGGAGTTGGGTGAAGATTTTAATTTAGGTCATTCATTAAAATTTGGCCAGCTTCCTTGTGCTTATACAGAAGCAGATCCCAAGGCTTATCTGGAGAGTTATGTAAAAACTTACCTGGAAGAAGAAGTCCGTCAGGAAGGCCTAACGAGAAATTTAGCTGCATTTGCCAGGTTTCTTGAAGCGGCGAGTTTTTCTCAAGGTTCTTTACTAAACATTTCGTCGGTGGCACGCGAGTGTGCAGTTGAACGAAAAGTTGTTGAAGATTACTTTTCCATATTAGAAGACCTGCTTATTGCATACAGAGTGCCTGTTTTTACCAAGAGAGCCAAAAGGCGCCTTGTGACTCATCCAAAGTTTTATTACTTTGATGTAGGGGTTTATCGTATTTTAAGGCCTATGGGGCCTTTAGATATGCCTGAGGAGGCTGAAGGCGCTGCATTTGAGACTTTACTTTTTCAAGAACTCAAGGCTATTAATGATGCATTGGATTTGGGCTACACGATATTTTATTGGAGAACCTCAAATGATATGGAAGTGGATTTTGTATTGTATGGGAATAAAGGTATCCGGGCACTTGAGGTTAAGAGAACTGGAAAAGTATCAAAGCCAATGTTGAGTGGGTTAATATCATTTCTTAAAGATTACCCTATGGCCAAGGCTTATTTTATTTATGGCGGAGAACGCCGGCTAAGGCATAATGACATAGAAATTGTTCCTATGAGCAATGCGCTTAAAGAGCTTCCTATGCTTTTATCTTGATACCCCAAGTGTCTGTCACTGCCAGTTGAAAATACTGCAGGTTCTACGGAATGAAATACCGCAGGCAATTCCGTCAT
Organism: uncultured bacterium; assembly: GCA_965370485.1. GTDB lineage: Bacteria > NPL-UPA2 > JAUVJM01 > CBDUUU01 > CBDUUU01 > CBDUUU01. The sequence continues at coordinate 9,107 of CBDUUU010000010.1, read as the reverse complement.
TATTTCTTCAGTTGAAAAATAGTGCCACTTGCAAAATTCGCCTCTGTGTGTTAGGATTATGATTATTCTCTGGCAGAGGGAAAATTATGAACGGTGAGCTGCTGGATATACTTGAGAGTCTTGAGGCGGAGAAGGGTGTCAGCCATGGGGCACTGATAGAGGCAATAGAGTCCGCACTTGCCTCTGTTTATGAGAGACGTTCGGGCGGTTCCGGTAAAGTCAAGTTCTCAATAGAGTCCGATACGGGCCAGATTCGAGGCTTTTCCGAGAGGGAGGCAGTTGAAACAGTCTCCGACGGCGATAAGGAAATTGCCCTTTCGGATGCCTTGAAGGTTGATGCCGGGCTGAAGGTTGGGGATGTCTGTTCTGTGGAGATTTCGCTGGAGGGCTTCAGCCGAATTGCGGCACAGACTGCCAAGCGGGTGGTTGTTCAGAAGATTCGTGAGGCGGAGGCCGGGGCTGTCCTTCATGAGTTTGAGGGGAAAAAGGGGCAGGTTGTAACGGGAATAGTCCGAAGATTTGAGGCAGGGGATGCCATAGTGGATATTGGCAGGACTGAGGCCGTTTTGCCGGCGCGGGAGCAGATAAGGGGAGAGAACTTCAGGGTTAGTGACCGGGTTAAGGCCTATGTGCTGGACGTCAGGTCCACTTCCACCTCAACCATAGTCATTCTTTCCCGGACACACCCTTCACTTTTACGCAGACTCTTTGAGCTTGAGGTCCCTGAGATTTCCAAGGGGGAGGTTGAGATTAAGTCCGTTGCCAGGGAGGCGGGGGAACGTTCGACGGTTGCGGTGGCAACATCGATTAAACATATTGACCCGGTGGGGACGTGTGTTGGCATTGGGGGCGCGCGGATAAAGAATATTATACGGGAATTGAGCGGTGAAAAGATAGATATTGTCCGCTGGAGTGAGGATATGCCGGCCTTTATTACAAATGCCCTTGCCCCATCGCAGATTCTGGAGCTCAGGATAGATGAGAAGGAGGACTCTGCCGATGTCATTGTGGCTGATGACCAATTGTCTCTGGCTATCGGCAAGAGAGGACAGAATGTGCGTCTGGCGGCAAAACTTGCGGGGTGGAAAATAAATGTAAAGTCAGCTTCCAGGCTTAAGTCGGAGCAGTTTGTTGAAGAGCTGGAGAAGCTTCCGGGGATAGGGGTGAAGATGGCATGGGATATAATTCAGGCCGGGTTCACTGATTTTAAGAGCCTTACTGAGGCAGAGGTTAAGGCGTTGATGAAGATTCAGGGGATAGGAGAAAAGAGGGCGATGGGACTCAAGGAAATCGCAAAGACAAAATGAGAGTCTATGAACTGGCGAAAAAGTTGAATTTGCCCAGTAAAAAACTGGTGGAGGAGCTTAAGAAGCAGGGTATTATTGTCAAAAGTCATATGAGCAGTATCGACGGGGAGAGCGCTGAGCTCTTTTCCCAGATTTTCGGGGAGGCCAAGAAAGAAGAAAAGGAAGAAGAAAAGAAAATCAAGGCAGAAGAGAAGGCTAAGGCTGAGCCGGTGGAGGCAAAACCTCCGGAAGAAAACCTCGTTCCCCGCCCTCCTGTGGTAACGGTTATGGGGCATATTGACCATGGGAAAACCTCCCTGCTGGATGCAATCAGGAAGACCAATGTAGTGAGTAGGGAAAAGGGGGGAATCACCCAGCATATAGGGGCATATCGGGTGGATGTATCCGGCAGGAGCATCGTTTTTCTGGACACACCCGGGCATGAGGCATTTACCGCTATGAGGGAAAGGGGCGCCAGGGCGACTGACCTGGTAGTGCTGGTCGTTGCGGCTGATGATGGGGTTATGCCGCAGACAATAGAGGCGATTAACCACGCACGCGCCGCTGAGGTTGCTATCCTGGTGGCAATAAATAAGATTGATAAACCGGGGGCTAATCCGCCTCTGGTAAAGCGGCGGCTCAAAGATGCCGGCATAGTTGTCGAGGAGCTTGGAGGCAAGACCATCTGCGCCGAGGTCTCAGCCACCACAGGGGAGGGGCTTGATAATTTATTGGAGATGATTCTTCTTGAGGCAGATATACTGGAGCTGAGGGCAAACCCTGATAAGCCCGCAGAGGGTGTTATAATTGAGGCGGCACTCGACAAAAGCAAGGGTCCTGTGGCGACTGTATTGATTCGAAACGGGAGCCTTTCGGTTAATGACTTTTTTGTTGCGGGTGCCTCCTGCGGGAAAGTCAGGGCGATGTTCGATGACGGCGGCAAGAGAATAGTAAAGGCAGGACCGTCAACCCCGATGGAGGTGCTTGGTTTTCAGAATGTCCCCGAGGTAGGTGATGTCTTTCAGGCGACGGAAAGCGAGGCGCAGGCTCAAGAGCTCTCTGCAGGCAGACGCTTGACAAAGCGGGAGGAGACTTTAAAGATGTCCCGCTCGACCACCCTTGAGGATGTTTACAGCGAGCTCAAGGAAGGTGAAACTGCCAGGCTGAGGCTCATTGTTAAGGGCGATGTTGTTGGCTCTGTGGAGGTTCTCTGCCGCGCCTTTGACGGGCTGGGCGGCGAAAAGGTAAAGTTAAATCTTGTTCATTCCGGCGTAGGAGAGATAACCGAATCCGATGTCCGGCTGGCAACTGCTTCGAAGTCGGCCATTATTGGCTTCCATGTGGGGATGGGGGAGAAGGCCTCCAGGCTGGCAAGGGGCGGGAGCGTTGATGTCCGGCTTTACAGGGTTATTTATGAGGCAATAGATGATGTAAAAAAGGCACTTGCCGGTCTGCTCAAGCCTGAGGTCCGGGAGGTGGTCTCGGCAACGGCAGAGGTCCGTCAGGTTATCAAAACCTCCCGCGGGCTGGTAGCGGGCTGTTATGTCCGCGAGGGTAAACTAACGAGAAATTCTATATGCAAACTATCGAGGGAAGGAGATGAGCTTTGTAAGAGTTTTATTAAAAGCCTTCGCCGATTCAAGAATGATGCAAAAGAGGTAGAGGCCGGCTTTGAGTGCGGGGTTATTATTGCGGACTTTAATGATTATAAAGAAGGGGATATCCTTGAGGTGCTTCGGCGGGAAGAGAAGGAGGCGGTGCTTTAGTTATGCAGGAGACAATCACCGGGGCGGTAAGTGAACTTTCAGGTAGTGCCGTTGAGGCCTGCCTGGGTCTGGAGGAAGAAAGCGTAGAACAGATGGTCCGGCTGATTGGAGAGGCGGGCAGCGTCTTTGTAATGGGGGCGGGCTTGTCGGGATTGATAGGCAGTGCCCTGGCGATGAGGCTGATGCATCTGGGGTATAAAAGCTATGTGGTCGGGGATGTGACCACACCCGATTTTAGTAAGGATGATGTTGCAATTGTTATATCTCATTCCGGTCAGACCCCCTCTCTTATAGTTTTCTCTCAAAAGGTAAAGGACTTAGGCGGCAGGCTCATCCTGCTCACCGCCCGGCGAAGCTCTCCCCTCGGTGGTCTCTCTGATTGCACGATTGTATTTAATATTGCGCCGAAAAAGGCTCCCCTGATTTCCGGAATTGGTGACTACAAACATGAGAATGCCTCAGGGACATTGTTCGGGGCAGACGTCTTTCTTTTCGTTCACGGGCTTATTCTTTATCTGGTAGAGAGGAGCGGGCGCAGTCCCGAGGAGATTGACGGCCGCCATGCGAATCTTCAGTAATGGCAGATAAAAAAGTGAGACCTGCGTGGGATGAGTACTTTCTGAAGCTTGCAATGCTTGCCTCTGAGAGGTCAACCTGCCCGAGAATGCACTGCGGATGTGTGCTGGTCAGAAACAGGTATGTAATTGCTACCGGTTATAACGGTTCGATTCCCGGCGATGAGCATTGCGAGGATGTTGGATGTCTTGTTGTTAACGGCCATTGTATAAGGACGATGCATGCGGAGATGAATGCATTGATTCAGGCCGCAAGGGCAGGCGTCTCTGTGGAGGGGGCGGATGCATATATCACAAACCTGCCCTGCACCACCTGTGCGAAGGCGCTGATTTGCGCAGGGATAAAGAGGGTGGTTGTTTTCTCGGATTTTCACGACACAAGGGCGGCTGATTTTTTCAAGAGGGCCGGTGTTTCAATCGAAAGGCGTGAACAGCCTCAGACCACTATCAACTATGATTTGCACAGTTTCCCATCTGCCAGGACGCAGGTGTAAGGAAGGGGGGAGGAAATAGGTGGGGGTGACGGGTTTTACTTTTCAGGGGGTGAGTTATGGAAAAAGAGATTGGTAAGGTGACGAAGTATTTTTCTCACATTCCTGCGGCAGTGATAGAGATTACCGCAGATGGACTAAAGATAGGTGATATAGTTGCTATTCGCGGCCACACGACAAAATTTGAGCAGGAGGTTGAATCGATGCGGATAGACACAGATGAGATAAGCGAGGCCTCTGCCGGGCAGGTTGTCGGACTCCAGGTTAAGGACAGGGTGAGGTCAGGAGATAAGGTCTATAAGCTCCTGCCGGACGAGTGAGGAAAATCAGTGACCGTTCGCGCGCTAATGTCGCCCTGAACTTGTTTCAGGGTCTAATTCGATTATTGAGATGCTGAAATAAATTCAGCATGACAGAGAGAGGTAGTTCAGCATGACAGAGGAGGGGTGGTTGACTTTTTTTGTCCTTTTGTTATAGTTGTGTCGCAATCGCATCTATGAATGAAAATATGTCGTTAGCTTACGCCCCTACGGGCAGGCCGCTTGAGATTGTCTCTGTCCTGGGAGGCAGGGGCATTCGGGCGCGCCTGGCTGATATGGGGCTGGGAATCGGCTCAGAGGTCAGGTTAATAAGTGTAGGCAGGGGTGGCGGCCCTGTTCTGGTCACTATTGGCGAGAGCCGTCTTGCTATAGGACATGGCATGGCGGGGAAGATTATGGTGAGGGAGAAGTTTTGACCCTGAATGAGATAAAGCCTGGCGATGAGTGCCGTGTTGTGAATGTGCTTTTAGCGGGCGAGACAGGACAGCACCTGCTTGATATGGGCTTTGTTCCCGGGGTGCAAGTAAAGGTTATTCGTAATGCCCCCCTGAAAGACCCCATTGATGTCTCCATAAAAGGGTATGTGCTGGCCCTTCGCCGGAGCGAGGCAAAAGAGATAAAGGTAAGTTTGTCGTGAGAAAACCTTGCCCTGATTGTCCGCTGCCACTGAAATCCCCGGTGAACACCCGCAAACTCCCCGGAAAAGCGTTGGTTGCCCTTACCGGGCAGCCCAATTCAGGAAAATCTACTATCTTTAATGTCCTCACCGGGGCAAGACAGCATGTAGCCAACTATCCGGGGTTAACGGTGGAGCAAAGGGCCGGCTCCTTTCGCTCCGGCGCGGGTAAAGTAGTTGTGGTTGACCTTCCCGGGACGTACAGTCTGACCTCTTATACCCAGGAGGAGCGGATTGCAAGAAATTTCCTGCTCAGAGAAAAACCTGATGTGATTGTTGATGTTATGGATGCCTCCAATTTTGAGAGAAATCTCTACCTGGCGCTTCAACTGAGAGAGATGAATATACCTCTAATTCTTGATTTGAATATGATTGATGTGGCAAGGAGGCGCGGTTTTCAGATTGACATAGATGAGCTCAGCCGTTTGATGGGGGCGCCTGTAGTTGCTACGGTTGGCAGTAGAGGCAAAGGCAGGAGTGAGCTTTGCGAGGCTATCCGGAACATAGGGTGCGATGTTGATAAGCAGGCGGTTGTTACCTTTGATTATGGGAGTGATTTAGAATCAAGCTTTTCCCGTCTTGAGGCTCGGCTGTCAGGGGTAAAGGGGCTTCCCGGCGATTTTCCTCTGCGCTGGCTGGCAATAAAGCTCATTGAGAATGACGGCGAGGTGCGGACCCTGGTGGGGAAGTCTGAGGGAGAGAAGGACGTTTTAGAGAGCGCCTCCCGCGAGAGAGAGAAATTTCTCAGCGCGCAGGGGGAATCTCCTGAGAGGGCCATTACCTATCAGCGCTATCGTGTTGCCGGGGAGATTGCAGAGAAGGTTTTTTCCCGGAAGACTGAAGAGACGATTCCCCTATCGGATAAGGTGGATAAGGTTGCCTGTAATAGGGTCCTGGGGCCCATTTTGCTTGCCCTGGTGTTTTTTGCGTTTTTTAAGATTACGATGGTCTACGGACAACATCTTGCGTCTTTAGTCTGGCCCTATTTAGCGAGGGCACGGGCATTCCTTGCATCCGCTTTGCCATTGAGCGGGCTCCCCCGCTCCCTGGTCCTTAATGGTATTGTGGATGGTGCGCTGGCGATATTGAATTATGTTCCAATCTTTGCCGTACTCTTTATTTTGATTGCCATTCTTGAAGATAGCGGGTATATGACACGCATTGCTTTTATAATGGACCGCCTACTGCGAGGTTTCGGACTTCACGGGCAATCAACCTTACCAATGATGCTGAGCGGGGTGGTTTTTGGAGGATGTGCCGTGATTGGCACTATGTCAACCCGTGGCATGAAAGACCCAAAGGCGCGCCTCACCACCATTATGATTTTGCCTTTGCTTAATTGCATGGCTAAGGTGCCTTTTTATATCCTTATGGTTGATATATTTTTTCAGAGGCACTCTGCGGGAGTGCTCTGGTTTATGTCAATAATTACCCTTTTTATTGCCCTTGCGGCGGCTAAGGCGATAAATCTTACTCTTCTCAGGGGACAGAGAGATACGCCCTTTGTTCTGGAGATGCCTCCCTATCATTTGCCCACGATTCGCGGGGTTTTGCTTCGTACCATCGAGCGTCTGTGGAATTTTATTAAGAAGGTTGTTACTATTGTAATAGCGGTGGCTATTATAGTCTGGTGCGCAATTACATTCCCGGGGCTTGACAAGGAGAGAACATTGTATTATGAGACGCGGATTGAAAAGGCAGGTGAGGACCTTGTTGGGAAGCTTGACGATAATCCCTATGCCGGCATTTTTGGTGGAGAGGGAATAGGAAAATTCGGGGAATACTGGGGGTCTTTTCAAAAAGGGAAAAGGCTTGTTCGGGGTGATGAGGCAGGGAAGTTGCTCGAAGAGAAATATGTAAAAATAAATCCCGAGTTTTTTAAGATTGTAATGAAGGGTAAATACACAGTTGGGGGCAGGCGGATAAAGGATAAATATGCCGGAAAGGCATACAGGGCATATAAGGGTTTTGCCCGCGAGATGAAGGTAATTGAAACGGAACGTCGCAAGGAGGTGGTGAGGGTAAGTTATGCCGGACGGTTTGGGCGCTCTGTGGAGCCGGTTACTAAGTTGGCAGGGTTTGACTGGAGGATTAATATTGCTATGGCAAGTTCATTTGCGGCTAAGGAGAACCTGGTAGCGACCCTCGGCAGTATCTACAGTATGGAAGGAGAGGGTGTTTCTCAGGAAGCGCTTGCCACCACTATGGGCAGAGAGGTGACCCGGACAGGCTGGACGCCTCTGCATGCCCTGGCTGTAATGCTCTTTGTTGCAATATTCCCACCGTGCCTGGCGACATTAATTATGGTTCGGCTGGAATCAGGCAGTATGAAGTGGACACTTTTTGTGACTATTTATCCTATCATTCTTGGCTTTTTAGTGGCGGTTTTGGTTTTTCAGGGAGGCAGACTTTTAGGTTTTGGAACTTAAAAAGGAGGTGAGATTTTATGAGATGCGTTTTGAGCGGGCTCGCTGTGGGGGTAGCGGCGTTTTTGTTTTCCTCTGCAGTCTCCGCGCATACTCCGCTTCTGTCACTTGATGATAATGAGGATGGAACGGTTTATGTGGAGGGAGGTTTTTCCGATGGCTCCTCTGCGGCAGGGATTAAGATTGTTTTGACCGGGAAAGAGGACTATAAGGGTAGTAAAGAGGAGCTTAAAAAGCAGGGTGGAAAACTTCACAAGGGAAGATTAATTCTGCAAGAAGGAAAGTTTGACGAGTATGGCGAGTATACCTTTGAAAAGCCTCACAGAGAGGGCATGGGAATACCCTATCTTGTTGTTTTGGATGCTGGTCCCGGGCATGTTGTCGAGAGGGACGGACCTATCTTGACTGCTGAGGAAAGAAAATTACAGGAAAAGAGGGAAAAGAAATAAGGGAGATTTGCTATGAACAAGATGAGAATTTCTTTGATAGTTTTTTTCTTTGTGTTGGGGTTTTGCGGTGTGACACCGGCGCATTTTCAGCTTCTTTTGCCTTCGGATGATTGTATATCCGAAGGAGATTCAAAGGAAATAAAGCTTCAGCTTATCTTTACCCACCCGATGGAGGCATCCCATACTATGAATATGGACAGACCTGTGGTATTCGGGGTGCTGCACAAAGAAAAAAAGAAGGACCTGTTAAAGACACTGAAGCCTTTGACCTTTCAGGATGCAAGCGCCTTTCAGACTACTTACAAAATCAGGGGTTTTGGCGATTTTGTATTTTATCTTGAGCCTGCCCCATACTGGGAGTCTATGGAGAGTAAGTATATCACCCAGTTCACAAAGGTAGTTGTTAACGCGATGGGTATGCCAACAGATTGGGACAAGGAAGTAGGATTGAAGGCGGAGATTGTTCCCCTGACTCGTCCCTACGGGCTATGGGTCGGAAACGTCTTCGAGGGCATTGTTAAAATGGACGGGGAGGCTGTTCCATATGCTGAGATTGAGGTAGAGTATCTAAACGCAGGCGCTTTCTCCGGTCTTGTAAGCGGTGCGGTTGAGGTGCCAGGCGATGCGTTTGTTACGCAGGTGATTAAGGCTGATGGGAATGGTGTATTTACCTTTGGTATTCCCAGGGCAGGCTGGTGGGGATTTGCCGCGCTGATGGACGGCCCAAAGCTCAATGGCAAGGACCAGGAGATAGGTGCCGTTATGTGGATTAATGCCCATAGGATGAAGTAACCCCTGTTTTTATGGATTTTTCCGCCACTTGACGGTTTATTTTTGTGTGGTATAATTGCAGTTGAGTTGCAGTTGCAATAAAAGAACAGCCATATTTCATGTTTAAGGAAAAATTTGAAGTTTGGCATAATTACCTAAAAAGCTGCAACACAACCCTTGGGAAAGGAATCTTCAGAGCAAGTAACAAGAACGCTTTTCTTTCAAGTTAACGCAGGCTAAAGCCTGCGGCTACCAGGTCGGGAGAAGTAGGTGGCCGCAACCTTGTTGGGATAAGCAGGTAGCCGCAACCTTTAGGTTGCGCAAAAAAGGAAATTCCTATGGTATTC
>CBDUUU010000009.1:0-10118 GCA_965370485.1 uncultured bacterium | reverse complement strand
GGATGGGAAGAGAATCATTAAATGAACCAACCGCGCGGCTGCCAAGCTCCAAAGCAGCCTTGATAGTAATGGCTTTGGTATCTTCCAATCCCTTAATACCGGTCAGTTCATCTTTAGTGACAGCCAAAAGTTTTGACAGGGGATATTTTTTTAAGATTTCCCTGGCAATATCCAAAGCACTTTTACCAGCCCGACCGGTACGAATAAGAATAGCCAGAAGTTCAGCATCGCTTACATTCTCCGCTCCCTTTTCAGATAACTTTTCTCTGGGCCTCTTATGTTTTGGTAAATCTTTAATTTTTGTCATATTTTATGCAAAACATAGCTTGGTACCATAGGAATTTACTTTTTTGCGCAACCTAAAGGTTGCGGCTACCTGCTTCTCCCAACCTGGTAGCCGCAGGCTTCAGCCTGCGTTAACTTGATTGGACCCTGAAACGAGTTCAGGGTGACATCAGTGTGTGAACGCTTACCAAATTCGTTATGGTGGAGGCGGCGGGAATCGAACCCGCGTCCTTAGAGGTAACAAAGCAGAAGTTTCTACATGTTTATCTTACCTTTTTTATCTTACCCCCCTGGGCTCCGGTAAGCGGGATTTCAGGGGAGCCAGCCTGTCATTTCTTTTCTCAGCCTCACACAGGCAGGGGAGGCCGAGAGCAGCCTGCTAGTCGTCGCCGCTGCATCCCCCGCAGGCTGAGGATACGGGCGTGCCAGACTTAATTAGCTGGCATATGCAAATTGTTCATTTGCACTTATTTTTTGCCAGGTGTTTTACGAGGCCTCCCGGCAACCTCGACATGCCCCTTCCGCTGTTATTCTCCAGTCGAATCCAGTTCGCCCCCTTTCTTCCGAAAAGTCCTAAATCCGAAACACTAAGATTCTGGATTACCCGAACGAGTCGGGTAATGACAAGAATACTAGATGCTGAAACAAGTTCAGCATGACATTTAGAAATTTGGCATAACGCTTTTAGCGTTTAGAGTTTTTATACTTCATAGCCTTTTGAATCTCCCGACCTGCCTCTTTCTTCTTAAGGCTCTGCCGCTTATCGTATTGTCTCTTGCCTCTGGCAAGTCCGAGCTCGAGCTTAACATAGGCGCCCTTAAAATACAGCCTCAGCGGTATTAGTGTAAGCCCGCGCTCCAGTATTTTGCCCGCCAGCTTTTTTATCTCTTGCCTGTGGAAGAGCAGTTTTCTGTTTCTTCGCGGCTCGAGCTCTGACTGCGACCACTCGTAGGAGGGGATGTGCAAATTGTGGAGATATACCTCACCCCTTTCAATGTCCCCAAAGCTGTCGGACAGGCTTACCCTTCCTCCTGCCCGCAGGGATTTGACCTCAGCCCCCTCTAAGACAATCCCGGCCTCGTATTTCTCGAGTATAGCATAATCATACCTTGCCTTTCTGTTTACCGTAATTACCTTTTCCATAAGATAATTCTACCACGTTGACTTTGTTTAGACAAGATTTTCTTGCCATTTCACATGCTTTGTGGTATTATCCGAAAAGTAAGGATATTTGGTAAGCGTAAGTGTTCAGTAAACTGTGTATCGTTCTGGTGTAGTTGCCCGATTCATCGGGCCGGGCTTCATCGCCCGTCTTCGGGCAGAAACAGGCAGCCCTGCCTCATAAATGAGGCAACTACACTGTCCACTGAATATTTACTGGTAAGCATTCATAACTATGAAACGAGTTCAGGGTGATGTTGGCGCGTGAACGGTTACGATATTTGTTTGTGGAGGTGGAAAGATGGCTATGACGTGTGAAGAGAAGGAAAAGGTAGTTGCGGAGTTTAAGACACATGAGGGGGATACCGGCTCACCCGAGGTCCAGGTTGCCCTTGCTACGAGCAGGATTGGTAAGCTGACTCAGCACTTTAAGGCGTTCAAAAAGGATAATCAATCCAGGCGAGGGCTCTTGAAGCTAATCGGGCACAGAAGAAGACTCCTTGATTACCTGGAGTCAAAGAGCGCTCAGAGGTATAAGAGTTTGATTGTGAAACTCGGGATAAGGAAATAGAGAGAAGCTGAAACAAGTTCAGCATGACAGAATAACAATAGGAGAATGATGATTAAAAAAGAACTTAGTATTGGAGAAGAGACCCTTGTAATTGAGACAGGCGGGTTGGCAAAGCAGGCAAGCGGGGCGGCCATTGTTAGGTATGGCGGGAGTGTAATTCTGGCTACGGTGGTTATGTCGGATAAGATAAGGGAAGGGGTGGATTTCGTTCCGCTCTCCGTTGATTACCGCGAACGCACCTATGCCGCCGGGAAGATTCCCGGGGGATTCTTTAAGCGGGAGGGGAGGCCAACAGAGAAAGAGGTCATTACGGCGCGCCTCATTGACAGGCCCATCCGTCCGCTTTTCCCCGATGAATTTAGAAATGAGGTTCAAATTACCACGATGGTGCTCTCTGCTGACCAGGAGAATGACCCCGATATACTGGCTGTTATTGGGGCCTCGGCCGCGCTTTGTCTCTCGGATATCCCCATCACGCAGTTGATAGGGGCCGTCAGGGTAGGAAGGGTCGGCAGTGAATTTATCATTAACCCGACTCATACACAGCTTGAGGAATGCGTGATGGATGTGATTGTGGCGGGGACAAAAGAGGCTGTGATTATGATTGAGGGCAGCGCAAAGGAGGTAAAAGAGGATATAGTGGTTGATGGTATTGAGTTCGGGCATAACGCCCTTGCAGATATTATCTTAAAGATGGAGGAGCTTGTCAGTGAGGCGGGCAGGAAAAAGAGAGAGGTCCCCTTATCTCTGATTGATGGGGAGATGCTTGGCAGAATAAAGGGAGCTGCCGGTGATAAGGTCCGGGATATGGTGAATATGACTGACGGGAAAGCCCGCCGGGATTGTGCCGATGGGCTGATTGCAGAGGTCCGTGAGAGGCTTGGCCTGGATGAGGCTGAGGTTCCTATCAGGTCATATATAGAGGTGATGGAGAAGGAGGAGCTGCGGAGAAAGGTTCTTGAGGAAGGCATGCGGGTCGATGGCAGGGGTCTTAAACAACTCAGGCCCATAACCTGCGAGGCAGGGCTTCTCCCGCGTACTCACGGTTCTGCTCTCTTCACGCGAGGGGAGACGCAGAGCCTTGCCGTGACTACCCTGGGGACGACTGAGGATGAGCAGAGGATTGAGGAGTTAAAAGGGAAGTCCACAAAGAGATTTATGCTCCATTACAATTTCCCGTCTTTTAGTGTGGGTGAGGTAAGACCTTTCAGGGGACCCGGGAGGCGTGAAATAGGCCACGGTGCGCTTGCAGAGAAGGCACTGATGTCTGTCTTGCCCGGGGAGGATGAGTTTCCCTACACCGTCAGGCTTGTTTCCGACATATTAGAGTCAAATGGTTCCTCGTCTATGGCCACCGTCTGCGGGGGAAGCCTCTCCCTTATGGATGCAGGTGTCCCTATAAAGGCGCCTGTCGGGGGCGTCTCGATTGGTCTGATAAAGGGAGAGGGAGCCAGCGCCCTGCTGACGGACATTGCCGGCATAGAGGACCATTATGGCAATATGGATCTCAAAATAGCAGGGACGAGAGAGGGCATTACAGCCCTCCAGATGGACTTAAAGACATCGGGAATCGAGAGGTCTCTTCTCCGGGAGGCATTCTCGCTCTCAAGGGATGCACGGGGTCTGATTCTCGATGAGATGGAGAAGGCCCTTCCCCGTCCGCGCGAGGAGATATCCGCTTATGCCCCGCGCATTCTCATTAAGACCATTCAGAAGGAAAAGATAGGTTCGGTAATCGGCCCTGCCGGGAAGATCATCAGGGGTATTATTGACAAGACAGGGGCGGCGATAAATGTTTCTGATGATGGCAGGGTAACAGTAGCCTCCCCTGATGTAGACAAGGCCAAGAGGGCAATGGAAATGATTGAAGAGATCGTTGCCGAGCCCGAGGTTGGGAAAGTCTATAATGGGAAGGTCAAGAAAATTACAGACTTTGGCGCCTTTGTAGAATTCCTGCCTGGGAAAGAAGGGCTTCTGCATATCTCCCAGCTTGCCGACTATCATGTAAAAAGGGTGGAGGATGAGATAAAACTGGACGAAGCTGTTACAGTCAGGCTCATATCCGTTGATGGTCAGGGGAGGGTCAGTTTAAGCAGGAAGGCGGTTGGAGATACACAGAGCCGCGGTTAGAGATGAGGCAGCAGGAGACTCCAGCTGGGCCAGGCAGATTCAGGCGGGTAGGCGGACTCCTGCTTCTGCTCTTCAGCGCCTTTAGTATCATCAGCCTTTTTTCATTTCACCCGGGCGATATTCCGCTGTTCAGCTCTATGCCGAACGACCCCACTCTTAATAAAGCCGGTAAGATTGGGGCATATCTTTCCGGCTATGCGCTTTATTTTCCTCTGGGCCTGTGCGCGTGGCTTGTTCCGGTGCTAACTGCCTCCTGGGGGCTTGACAGCCTGCGTGAGGGAACTTCCGGAAGACTTGCAGGGAGGTTAGGAGGGGCGCTGCTCATCCTGTTTTCTGCCTCCTGGGGGGTTTCCCTCACCGAGATTGATACGAGCAGGGGGTATTTCTTCCGCGGAGGCATAGTTGGGGAGATAACGCAGGAGGTTCTTGGGCCGTTTTTTGGAGAGTGGGGCAGTTTTATTTTTGCGCTTTCTCTTTTTGCCCTTGGGGTCTCTCTCACAGGCGGGTTCCTCTTTCTTCCCGCCCTCGTCAGACTTGCGGGGAGTGTCCTTTCATTCTTCCGCCTTTTGTGGAGGGGATTAAATCGGCTTTTCAGGGCTCGCCCCAAAATGGTAAGGGCGGGAGAGCCCTCCATAGGCGAGAGAAGTGTTTCCGCCGCCCCCCGCAGGGAGAGGGTCCTAACCAAACCTAAGAAAGTGCCCGGGGAAACCGCCGGTAAGCCCCTGCCGGGTAAAGAGGGTGCCTTTCAGCTGCCGCCACTGAGTCTTTTGAGTGAGCCCACATATCAGACAGGCAGAGAAGAGGATTTAGCCGCCCGCTCGCGTAAGCTTGAGGAGACACTCAGCCAGTTTGGTGTTAGCGGCAAGGTTACCCAGGTAACACAGGGGCCTGTAGTCAGCACCTTTGAGTTTGAACCTGCCCCGGGTGTTCGGGTGTCTCAGATAACTCACCTGTCCGATGATATATCCCTTGCGTTGAAGGCTGCTCAAATCCGTATCCTGGCCCCCATTCCCGGCAAGTCGGTGGTCGGGGTTGAGATTCCGAATCTCCATCCGAGATATGTCTATCTGCGTGAGGTTCTTGGCTCGCCTGCCTTTTCCGGCTCGAAGTCGAAGTTAGGGATAGCCCTGGGAAAGGATGTCTTTGGAGAGCCGCTTGTGATTGACCTTGAGCCAATGCCGCATATCCTCATTGCAGGGACAACCGGCTCCGGCAAGACTGTCTGTATAAACGCTATTATCCTGAGCCTTGTGTTTCGCCTGAGACCTGATGAGGTCAAATTTCTTATGATAGACCCGAAGATGGTGGAGCTGTCTCCATATGGCGGGATTCCCCACCTTGTTGCCCCTGTTGTCACCGGCGCCAAGAGGGCCTCCGGGGCGCTGAAATGGGTTGTTGGCGAGATGGATGCCCGCTATCGTGTCCTGGCATCTGTAGGGGTGAGGGATATTGATGGCTTTAATCATTTGAAAGCCAATACACAGGATATTGAGGAGCAGATTGTTATGAGCCATGGGCGTATGCCGTCGATTGTCGTTATTATTGATGAGCTTGCCGACCTTATGGCGGTCTCCCAGAAATCAGTAGAGGATGCAATCATAAGACTGGCACAGCTTTCAAGGGCGGTCGGCATCCACCTTGTGATTGTCACCCAGAGACCGTCTGTAGATGTGATTACAGGGGTAATTAAGGCAAACCTGCCATATAGAGCCTCGTTTCAGGTCTCCTCCCGCACAGATTCGCGGACTGTTCTCGATATGAATGGGGCTGAGAGGCTTCTCGGGAATGGGGATATGTTGTTTCTTCCCCCGGGAAAGGGGAAGTCTGAGAGGGCGCACGGCTCACTTGTGCTCGATAAAGACGTGAAGCAGGTAGTCTCATTCCTCAAGAGCCAGCAGGGGCCGTCTTATAAAGAGCTTTCGCTGGAAAAGGAAAAGAAAGGGCCGCAGCTTGATGCAGGAGGGGAGTGGGAGGAGGATGATGAGCTGTTCGATGAGGCGGTTAAGATTGTCCGGCTGGCCGGCAGGGCATCTACATCTATGCTGCAGAGAAGACTCAGTATTGGCTATGCGCGGTCTGCCCGGCTCTTAGACAAGATGGAGGCGTTAGGCATAATTGGCTCTTCTCGCGGGACAAAGCCCAGAGAAATAGTCTCTGAGGATGAAAAAACCAAAGGTCAAAATGCAAAGTGAAAAAGCAAAATGCAAGGATGACAAGAGGAGGGGCCTTCAGCGTGACAGAGGAAGTAAGGAGGTAGTTGGAGAGCTCCTGCTTTCGCACAACAAAACAATTGCAGGGGCTGAATCTTGCACAGGAGGGCTGGTTTCTCACTGGCTTACCAATGTCCCCGGCAGCTCCCGCTATTTCAAAGGCGGGGTGGTTGCCTATGGGGATGATGTAAAGATAAGACAGATTGGCGTCTTGCCGCAGACGATTGAGCGCTTTGGAGCGGTGAGTGTGCAGACCGCCAGGGAAATGGCAGAGGGTGTTCGGGGTTTGTTCGCAGTGGATATTGGGTTTTCAGTTACCGGGATTTGCGGGCCCGGAGGCGCAACAGAAGAAAAACCGATAGGGCTTGTGGACATCGGCATAGCCACGCAGGCCGGCACGAGGACAGATGAGAGACGTTTTGAGGGAAGTCGAATAGCGATTAAGACTGCCGCTTCTCAAGCAGTTCTGGATATGGTCAGAGACGAGTTATTAAAAAATGATTGAACATTTTCTTCTGAGGATTGCCTGCATAATTGTCTGGCTTCTGCCGAAGAGATATGCATATTGGATTGGGGTGAAGACAGCAAATCTCTGGTTTATGTTTCCGAGCAGGTGGAGTAAGTCACTAATAGAGAATCTAAGACAGATATCCGGTGGAAAATGGACCAATGAGCGGCTCGTTGCCTGCGCCCGCGCGAACTTTGAACACTTTGCAATGTATTTGGTGGACTTTCTGGGTTCCATCCGTCTCACAAAAAAGGAGATAATGGACTCTGTTGTGTCCGTTGAGGGTAGAGAACGCCTTCATCAAGTGATAGCAAAGGGCAGGGGGGTTGTCGTCACTACGGGGCATATTGGGAATTGGGAGCTTGCCGGCTCAGTGTTTGTTGCCGTTGCCGGCAAGCCCGTAGTTACCGTGGCTCTGGCTCATAAGAGGAAGGGGGCAAATGAGATTTTCCTCAGGCGCAGGAGAGAGAAAGGAATGGAGGTTGTCCCCCCTGGATTTGCGCTTAAGAGGTGCTATCAGGCGCTGCGCAGTGGGGGGATAATTGCTATGTTAGGGGATAGGAGCATTGGAAGCAGTATAAATGTCCCGTTTTTTGGCAGGCTGACGAATATGCCAAAGGGCCCTGCGGAGTTTAGCATCAAGACAGGCGCCCCGATTCTGCCTATCTTTGCAGTAAAAGAAAATAGCAGATTTAAACTTTTTGTGGAGGAGCCAATCTGGCCGGGCAAGGGAAAAGATGAGCTTCGTCGAATTGTTAGAAAATGCGTGGATGTGCTTGAGCTGTATATCAGACGTTACCCTGAGCAGTGGTTTATGTATTATCCGGTCTGGGAATAAAATATATGAGCTATAAACCTGAAAATGTCTGCGTGGTGATTCCCGGATACAACGTAGAGGGCACAATAGAGGAGTTAGTTAGAAAAATAAGAGGCACTATTAAAACAGTTATTGTGGTGGATGATGGCTCGGTTGACGAAACGGTTCTGCGCGCCCGTCTGGCAGGCGCAACGGTGCTGAGTCATAAAAAAAATCTTGGCAAGGGGGCGGCGCTGAGGACTGGCTTTCAATATGCCCGGGAGAGAAATTTTGAAGCTGTCGTCACAATAGACGGAGATAATCAGCACAATCCTGATGAGATAGCCGATTTTCTAAGAGAAGAGGCAGATATTGTCATTGGCACTCGGATGCGCAATACCGAGGGGATGCCCCTTATAAGATTTCTTACGAACAGGGTAACCTCTATCATAGTTTCCTTTCTTTCTCGCCGAAGGCTTACCGACAGCCAGAGTGGGTTCAGGCTTATCCGGACAAGGGTCTTTGAGGATGTTGTGCTTACAACCTCCAATTATGAGACTGAGTCCGAGATTTTGATAAAGGCGGGGGAAAGGGGGTATACCATCAAGGAAATTCCCATAGCGACAATATACGCGAACCAGAAGAGCAATATAAACTCGGTCCTGGATACATTAAGGTTTATTAAGTTGGTTCTCGGGACAAAAAAGGGGACAAAAAAGTAGATGGACTTTGAGGCGGCACGGCAGAATATGGTGGAGACGCAATTGGTCCCGAGAGGTATCACTGATAAAGGTGTGCTTGAGGCTATGAGAAAGGTGCCACGCCACAGGTTTGTGGATGATAGATTAAAAGACAGCGCCTACTTCGACCATCCACTGCCCATAGGATGCGGGCAGACCATATCACAGCCATATATGGCTGCCTTTATGACAGAGGCGCTTGAGTTAAGCGGGAAGGAGAAGGTACTTGAGGTAGGAACAGGCTCAGGATATCAGGCGGCTATTCTTGCAGAGCTTGCAGGGGAGGTCCGGACTATAGAGAGAATCAGTGAGCTCGCTGATGGGGCGAGGGGGCTCCTTGTGACTCTGGGTTATACCAACATCTCGGTAGGGACGGGGGATGGCTCTGAAGGATGGAAGGAGTTTGCCCCGTATGAAGCTATAATAGTTACTGCGGCGTCTCCCGATATTCCGGATGCCCTGCTTGAACAGCTGGCAGATGACGGGCGGCTGGCAATCCCTGTGGGGAGTCAATACAGTCAGGAGCTTATAGTAGTAAGTAAAAGCGGTGGGCAGGTCTACCGGAAAAACCTTGGCGGATGTGTTTTTGTCCCGCTTATAGGTAAGTTCGGATGGAAAGAGGGGTAGAGATTGCAGGATGAGCTCATAGTTATTTTCACCGCCGCGCTGCCCGTTTCGGAACTGCGCGGCGCAATACCGCTGGCTATATTAACCTTCTCATTCTCCCCCGCAAAGAGCTACATACTTGCCCTGGTTGGGAATCTGGTGCCGGTCATTCCGCTGTTATTATTTCTTGAGCCTGTCTCATCGAGGCTCAGGAGATTTCGGATGTGGCGCGGGTTTTTTGATTGGTTATTCGAGCGGACAAGGAGGCGGGGTGAGCTCGTCCAGAGGTATGAGGCGATTGGACTGGCACTGTTCGTCTCGATCCCGCTGCCTGTTACGGGTGCGTGGACAGGCTGTGTGGCAGCTTCTCTATTTAAAATAAAGTTTAAGTATGCCTTTCCTGCAATCGTGGCCGGGGTTGGATTGGCGGGCATCATTGTTACGGCTATTACGCTGGGTGGGGCGAGGCTTCTCCTTGCCTGGTCCGGATAGTACACTCCCGGAGGTCTCGAGGTGGAGCTTCTCAGATGAGATATGGAGTGATTGCTGATATTCATAGCAATCTCGAGGCGCTCGAGAGTGTCCTGTCCGCCTTAAGCGGAGAGGGTATAGATAAATATATCTGCTGTGGGGATATTGTCGGCTATGGGGCGGACCCGGGTGAGTGTATACGGCTTCTCAGGAAATGCACCTCCTGGATTGTAGCAGGCAACCATGACTATGCTGCTGCCGGGCTTACAGACATAAAAAATTTCAACCCATCTGCTCAGGAGGCTGTTCGATGGACACAGGAACAATTGACACAGCCGGAGACAGAGTTTCTCGGCAATCTTCCGCTGTCCCTCGTAGTTGATGAGCTCTTCATTGTGCATGCCACCCCTTTTCAGCCTGAGAAATGGGAATATATCCGCACAACATATGATGCATTTCGCAGTTTCAAGGCATTCAGCGAGAATCTGTGTTTTGTCGGGCATTCCCATACCCCTGTTACCTTTGCAAGCAACAAGAGCATAAGTTTTTCCTTTGATGAAGAGATAAAGATTGAAGAGGCTCACAGATATATCATAAATGCCGGGAGTGTCGGGCAGCCCAGGGATGGCAATCCATCTGC
>CBDUUU010000008.1:0-10259 GCA_965370485.1 uncultured bacterium | reverse complement strand
ATGGAAAAGGGAGGACAGCCCGTTCTCCTGTAAATCTCTGCGGCATCGTATTTTGCTTTCAGCCTCTCAGCCACATCCATCCCCACGCCGCCTATCTTTCCCTTTCTAAGGAATTCAATAAGTACTTCCTCGTCTATAAGTTCTCCCCTGGCAGTATTTATGATGAGGACGCCATCCTTCATATTTGAAAACGCATTTTTTCCCAGCAGGTGATAGTTTTGGTCATTAAGGGGGCAGTGGAGTGATATAATATCACACTCCCTTAGCAGGAGCTCAAGTCCTACCGGTTCGGCACCTTTCTTTTTTATGACCTCCGGGTTGAGATAGGGGTCATAGGCTAATATTCTGGCGCCGAATCCCCTGAGTATTTCTGCCGTTCTGCTTCCTATTTCACCTATCCCTATAATTCCCGCTTTCTTGTGCATGAGCTGCCTGCCTGTGAATTTTGCCCTCTCAGCCCACCTGCCTTCCCTCACTGCTTTTACTGCCGGCGATATCTTTCTTGCTGTCTGTAAAAGAAGCGCTGCCGTGAGTTCTGCTACGCTGTCCCTTTCCATACTTCCGGAAACATTCGTTACTATAACCCCGGCTCCGGTTGCTGCAATAAGGTCTATGTTACTAACGCCAACGCCGTGCCTTGAAATCAGGTAGATTCCTTTGTTTGCCTCGAAGAACGCATTATTGTATGATGGGCTCACGCTTGCGATAATGGCATCGAACCCCTCAAGTTTCTTTGCAAGACTTTTCCCTGTGATTTTCGCGCTTACATTTATCCTCTCAACCTTACCAAGAGCCGATAGCCTTTTGATGTGAGGTGGAAAATACCTGCCAAAACTGCTGGAGTTAACGACGGCAATCTTCATTACACTCCCGAGAAGGCGCTGAACCCCCCATCGATGGGGATTACCGTCCCGGTTACAAATTTTGAGGCATCTGAGGCAAGCCATATGCAAACCCCAATGAGGTCCTCCGGATTACCAAACCTTCCCATCGGGGTATGGCCAATGATTGAATTTCCCCTCGGTTTTAATTTCCCCTTTTTATCAAAAAGAAGGTAACGATTCTGCGCGTTTATACCATTTTTTCTCAGCCTTTGGACGGGCTTCCGGATGTCCACAATATCGCATATGGCTGTCTCGGCACCTGCCCTTCCAAGACCCGCAGCAATTGCGGACCCCAGGACCCCTGCCCCTCCGGTGATTACCGCCCTTTTTCCTTCCAGGTCGAATATATCCAAATGTTCAATCATCTTCTCTAATATAACACACCATTTTTCTCATTTTGTCAATATAAAACTTGACAGAGAACGGCTTAATGCTTACCATTAACGAGGAGGTGTAAAGATGTCTACTCAATGTAAAATTCATCCGCATTATGTCTTACCCCAATGATGGCTGGGCTGATGTTGCCTGGCATAATGAGGTCCTGAAAAGACTGCGCGAGCTTACTAAGATTGCCGAGGGGGAGGGTATAATCCTTGCGCATGAGAATTGCTCGGGATGGGGCGGGCTCTCCCACCAGAATTGCCTGAGACTTGTTGAGGAGATTAACTCAACAGGATTTAAAGTACTCTTTGATACGGGAAATCCGCCCGTTGAGGGCCAGGACTCTCTGGAGTTTTACAATGCTGTAAAGGAGCACATTGTTTATGTTCATATTAAGGATGGTAAACTCGAGGGCGGGAAGGCAGTCTTCACATTCCCGGGCGAGGGTAATGGGTATGTGAAGGATATTCTTGCCGGCCTGAAAAACTCCGGCTATGACGAAGGTATTTCCATCGAACCCCATCTTACCTCTGTTGTGCATAAGAATAAGGGTATTGCCGATGAAGCGGAATCAGCCCGTGTTTACGTTGAATACGGCAGGCGTTTGGAGCAGATGATATGAGTGAGGGCAGAAGTGGGTAACATACCGAAATCAAACATTACCTGTAATGATGAGTGGGCCGAGTGGTGCCGGATGACGCCGGCACAACGGTGGGAAGAGAGTCAAAAACTATGGTCTTTTTATTTAGAGGCAGGAGGATCGCTTGACCCCGAACCCGATACACAAAGTCCTTTCTACTCTGCGTTCACACCGCGTTCAGTTCCTTTTGATGGGCGGCCAGGCTTGCGTGTTTTACGGCGCAGCAGAGTTTAGCCGGGACACAGACATTGCAATTCTGGCAGAAGTCAGAAATCTGCAAAGGTTATCGCGGGCTTTGAATGAACTAAAGGCAAAATGTATTGCCGTGCCGCCTTTTTCCATTAAATATCTCAAGCGCGGGCATGCCATTCATTTCCGGTGTTATCATCCCGAGGCAAAAGGAATACGTATTGATGTCATGTCTGTTATGCGCGGCGTAGTCCCTTTTACAAAACTCTGGCAACGTCGTACCACAATAGAAATAGCATCAGGCAAAAGGTATGACCTTATTTCTCTTCCCGATTTAGTTCAGGCAAAGAAAACCCAGAGGGACAAAGATTGGCCGATGACGCGAAGGCTAGTGGAGGCACACTACATTCAGTATCGCAAAATGCCTACTCCTGAGCAGGTTGATTTCTGGCTGAAAGAATTGCGGACGCCTTCTCTTCTAATAAAACTGGCTAAGAAATATTCCGCCCGGTTGTCTGTATTGAGAAAACAGCGGCCACTTTTAACGCTGGCTGCGAGCAGGGATACAAGTGGCCTGGAAAGGGCCCTCGAAGATGAGGAAAAGCTGGAACGCGAGGATGACCGAAACTACTGGCTGCCTCTGATCGCAGAGTTAGAACAAATGCGACACAAGAAGTAAGCCCTGGCAATTGGAAGAAAAACCGTGGTATAATGAAAAAATCACCGCAAAAACTCCCAATTAAACAGCGCCTTGAGAGAAATTTTAAGACCACTTACGCAAAATCGGATTGATTATTGCATTAAAAGAAAATCTCTCAAATAACCTCCGAGCAAATTCCGCGATGGAAGAAACCACTTGATCTCGCGAAAACGGTTGACTTAATCAGGAAATCTGTTACCATATTTAGTGTGATGGTGGAAAAAACATGAAAAAACTTCCCATAGGGATACAGTCATTTGAACAGATAGTAAAAGAAGGGTATATCTATCTGGACAAAACTCAGCACATCTACAATCTGATAGAAAGCGGGAAATACTACTTTCTATCGCGTCCCCGCAGATTTGGAAAATCCTTGCTTGTTTCTACATTAAGGTGTTTGTTTGGAGGAAAGAAGGAATTGTTTAATGGCTTGTGGATACAGGACAAGTGGGAATGGAAGAAACATCCTGTGATTGTGATAGATTTCAATCAGATAACGATAGATACACCTGAAAATTTTAAAAAGGGGCTGCTTGGGAGCCTGGATGAGATAGGTAAACAATATGGGGTGAAATTAGGAAAACAACTGTTAAAGGAAAAATTCAGGGAATTAATCTTGATGCTCAAGAAAGAAACAGGAGAGGATGTAGTAACACTGATAGATGAATATGACAAGGCGATTATCAGCCATATAGGATTAGGAGAGGAGAGACTGCAGACAGCAAAGAAAAACAGAGATATTCTGAAAGAGTTCTATGGAGTGATAAAAGGAGCAGATGCAGCGAATGCAACAAGGTTTGTGCTGCTAACAGGTATATCCAAGTTCAGCAAGATGAGCATATTTTCGGAGTTGAATAACCTAGAGGACATAACCATGGTTACGGAATATGCAGCGATGTTAGGCATAACTGAAGAAGAGATAGTAAAATATTTCAGGGAACATATAGAAAGTCTTGCCGCACAAAGGGATACGAGCTATGAAGCTGCAAAAGAACAGCTAAGGGTATTTTATAACGGATATAGGTTTTCTAAAAAGGACATAAAGGTCTACAATCCGTTTTCAATGTTTGGATGTCTTAAAGAAAGAGAGTTCAAGAACTACTGGTTTGAAACGGGCACACCTACATTTTTAGTGAATCTGATAAAAGAAAAAGATTATTACATACCTGATATTGAAACCCTGCAATTAATGGAACAGGATTTTTCTACCTATGATATAGATAATTTAAAGATAGAGGCTCTCTTGTTTCAAACAGGATATATAACCATAAAGGATATTGACCTGCCTCTGTATGTATTCAGTTATCCAAATCAGGAGGTAAGGTTATCATTTACCTGCATGCTGTTTGAGAGTATATCAGGACTGAGCAGTCAGGACAGGACAAAGGTAATTCATATAGTCAGGTCATTAAGAGATGGTAACCTTGATGGATTTATAACAGGAATGAAGGCTATATACAGTGAGATATCTTATGCTTTACATCCGAGGAGTGAGCAATTAAAAGAGAATTATTTTCACACAATATTTTATCTGGTATTAAGTATGAGCGGAGTAGATATAAAGAGTGAAGTCTTGACCTCACGAGGCAGGATAGATATTGTGGTGGAGTTCAGGGACAGAATTTATATAATGGAATTCAAGTGCAATCAATCTTCAAAAGAGGCAATAGAGCAGATAAAGAGCAATGGCTATAAGGACAGATACCTTCATACAGGCAAAGAGATAAACCTAATAGGAATAAATTTCTCCACTGATAAAAAGAACATAGACGACTGGCAGCATGTTAAATCCGATTAATCCAATCCATGGGGCTTCTGCCGCTGTGGGAGTGGCTGCTCTACTTAACGAAAAAATTTACAGATAAAAACCTTACGTGTAGTTGAGCCGGATGTTCCCCGGGAGAATATTATGGCATTTTTTGAGGCTGTGAAGGAATTTGGTAAATGAATATGGCAGGTGTTTGGAGGAGACGATATGACTGAGAGCAGAAGCGGGGCCGATATAGACGAAAAGAAGCGGCTTGAGGTTTTCCGAAAGGCAAGACAGAGAACCACTCTTCCATATGATTATAAAAGGGTAAGAGAGGTCTCCGATAGATTTGAGGGTAATCTTCAGGAGCTGAGGATTAATATCCTGAGGGTCATGAGTGAGACTTACTCACCACAGATAGATAAGGAGAATGCACGAGCCGTATCCCGTTATTGCGAAGAGAAGGGAGTTCGCCTCCTTGTGGCAAGGTTTGGAAGGGCATTCTATACGGATGCCCTGCTTATAGCCGGCTCAAAGGCATTAAAGAGAGATTCTGTCACTAAAGGTATCGAGAGGCTAAAGAGGGATTTTTACTCTATTAAGTTAAGGATAAAGACAGCTGAGCTCAAAGAGGAGCTCATTAAGTTTGAGGCCCTTGGCGCTGACATTACAGGGTTACTCAATGTATCAGGTTCTTCTGATATCCCTGAGGCATCTATACAGGGGGCAATCCGAAAGATGAGACACAGCCTGCGCGGCTTCGAGAATAACTTTTTAATGCAGGCAGATAAGGTCAAGACAGGTAAGTATGCCGAGGTCTTTCGGAGCGGTAAAGCGGCATTGGGTAAGGTGAGCTTATCCATTGAGCAGGATATGAAAGATGTAAGAAATAAATTAGAGAAACTCTTCTCGGATATCGATAAAATAGAGCTTGCAGTTCTGGGCAGTCCAAAACATGACCCTGCCTTTGTCACCTTTATATCAAGACTTCACGAGCTGGATGCCATAAATATTGCCCGTGTTAATGAGATGCTTGACCCGTTCTTTGGGGAAAACAAAGAGCTCGAGGAACTTATCCACCGCTCAGGACACAACGTTTATATCAGCCCGAGCCCCGGCCCGTGGCTGCAAGTGGCACATGACTGGGTCGAGGCGCTTCCCGCATATGCGAAGTATACGATAATTCCCGAAAATGGAGACGCCTACCGGGTAGAGGCATTTACCGAAAGAAAAATACTTGAGCTTATATATAAAGTAAGTGCAGATGACTGGGCGCTGAATATTGAGGATGTGATGGCAGGTGAGCATCTTGCCCTGGCAGGAGAGATTATTCGGCGAACCTCCTGCCGCGCGCATCTTCTGCCTGCTCTTGCCGCTGTCGTCGAGAGGACCTATGAAAATTTGTGCGGGGATGTGTGTGTCCTGGTAGGGAAAGGGCTTAGCCGGTTCAATGCCGTCAAAGAGGTAATAGAAGCCAATCATCCCAAAAACCTTGTGCGGTCTCTGCTGAAGGGCAATTCTGAGAAGAAGCTGGCGGGTATAGTCAAGAAGCAGGATTTAGAGCAAAGAGTGGAGTTTTATTCGGGTATTGCAGGTAAAAAGAAAAGGGCAATACCAAATGCACATGTGCTGACTACCCTCGGCCCCACGGAGACAGAGACAAATATTGCCAGGTGGCTGGAGGAGGCAATGCTCGTCTCTAATATAATAAGAAAGGCCGGTCTTGCGCATAAGGTGCAGGCGAAACTCTCAGGCTGGAGGGATTTTATTATTTCCATTGCAGAGGCGGTTATTGCCGAGCAGGAGATGGAGGGGGAGCTTGAGACTGATAAGGGGAAAGGGCAGGCCATTCTTTCGCTTGTCGGTTTGTATCCTGAGCTTTCAAGAGAGATTACGAAGGTTGGTTTACTCTTAGAATCCGAAGGGGTTAAGCGGCCGGAGAAAGGAAAGCCAGTCCGCATTAAAAAGGTTGAAAACTACATAAAGACGCATCCTGAGATAAAAGAAGAGGCTCAGAAAAAATGTGCATTTAATAATGGGTTAACGCGGAAAATTACAGCAGCAGACAGCCGCTATAATGCAGAACTGAATAGTATTATTCGAATGAAGGTAAGGGACATTCTGGTCAAGAGTAAGGGTATCTATGTTTCCCGGGATTATCTGGAGGGCAGGGTCGGGGCTTTATCTGTCTTTAACGCGAGGAAGGAGGTTATTGCAGAGGAAAATTTATCGGGCGAGTATAAGAATCCCCTGCACCGATTCGAATCGAAGGGGCCCTACAAGAAATATAATCTTCTTTACACCCCATCGCGCGTTGACCTTGGCACGGAGATGGTTGGCTCTGTCCGGGATGTGCCAAAGTGGGTGGGTGGGGCAGGAATGGAGGCGGCGGCTTCCGGGAAATCACTCTATGCGCTGTTTAATTATGCAGGAGTAACTGCCGTTGATTCGCCGGGTTTAGCAGAGTTTTTGAAGGTCGGGGAAAATTTCTTTACCCGCGGCGGGGTTTATTATCTGTCCCTTACCGCGGGCGCAAATATCAATGCCCTTGGGCTTGGAGACTTTGAATTCTTCCAGAGGGAGTGGAACAGGCGCGGAGACAGGATGGTTCTCCCGGCGGGAGAGACATATGGCGGGTTCTGCGTGCCGAAGGAATTTTCCCTGCTTTTTGCGGTTATAACAAAGGGATTGGCTGAGGGCAAGAAGGATTATTTGCTCCTGAACTGGAAAAATCGCAAGGCACTCGGGGCAGAGGAGATAAACAGAGCGGGCGTCTTTGATAAGGTCCTGCTTACATATAAACTTATTGATGAGGCAAGGAAAAGAAATCCCGGGATTGCCGGCAGTGGTGAGCTTGTCGGGGTAATGTCGGCGGGTTACAAAGAGGACGTAACGGATGTCCGATTTTCTGCTGGGGCCCGCAAGCTTGAGATTTACTCAGGAACTGCCCTTAGCCATCTCTTAGAGGACCTTGACCCCGAGGGGAGACGCCTTTACGGGGAAGAGTTTGCGGACTTTATCTCTCCCGCCGATATCAGGCTGGTTGGCAACTGCGCCGCGAAGGACCTCTTCGGGCATGTCCCGATGGATTTTTCTAAATATGCCGGGAGGGCGAGGCAGAGATTGCAGTCTGCCGGATTTGGTGAGATTGAGATAGAGGAAAATATCAGGGATTATGGTGTGGATTTTTCTTCGTGGAAGAGCGCCCTTAGTAAGAAAAAGATTGAGGTTCTTGCGAAAGAGCTCAAGGATGATTTGCTCTTCCTTGTGTATGGGAATAATCTTGCCCAGATTGCCGAAGGCGTCCGCAGGCGCCTTGCCGGCGCCGGTTTCAGCGAAGAGATGCTCAGGGCAAATGCCGCCTCCTTCGGCGCTGACCTGCGAAGGTGGAGCCTGATTTCCAGGATGAGTCCGCGCAAACGTGCCCTTCTTATCCGTTCTATCGGGGATGTCAGGCATATCCTTGCGCTGGAGGCGCGCGATGTCTTTTTGAAGGAGAGATATGAAGAGGCGGTCAGCGGGGTTGACTTCATTGACCTGGGGATACCCGATGCAGAGCTTTTAGACCTGATAGACAATCTTCCAAAACTTCTCTATCTTATGAAGAAAGACAGGCCGGCAAGTGCCCTTGTCTTTGTTGACGGGACCTCCGGGGCGCGCAGGAGAAGTTTTAGTATGCGTTATCCCGAGACTAAAAGAAAGGTTAGGGAACTCCTTGCCCTCGAGGAGAAGGCGGCTTATGGAGCGATGGGGCTTGGTCAGGCGACAGTGGAGAAATGGCGGGCTGAGATGGAGGAGGAGAGGGATAATGCAAGGAGGCTCTGCGCCGCATTGGTTGAAGGAAGACAGAGTGATGCAGATGAGGCATACTCTAAGATTGCAAGTTATATTCGTAAGAATCAGAAGGCAGATGAATCTTTGAATGAAGAGCTAAGGGCAAGGGAGCTTGGGCTATGGAAAAGATATTATCATCATCAGGCCGATACAATGGGCGCAGTAGCCCGCGGCATGCCTCTAAGCAATCTGGATTTCGGGAAGTGGCTTATTGTCGGGGGGCTCTATGTTTTAAATGGCAGGTTTACAAGAGGCGAGCTGGATGAGCTGAGGAGCGACTATGAATTTGCAATAAGAAGGCAGAAGGGGGATAAGGGTGGACAGTATAGCCGCGGGGAAATAGATGAGATATTCGAGTTTTCTGTAAGGCAGCGGTATGCACCCCCGGAGGAGTTGTTCAAAGAGGTTTCTACGGGCGTTGCCGGCTCATTAAAGGCGACCGAAGAGCTTGCCGTTCAGCTTGAAAGCCGTGATATGCGCAGGCTCGAGGCCGAGCGGTCGCGGAGATTGTCTCGCAGAAAAGACGGGTTTTTGTCTGCTAAGAGAGCCGTCAAAGTGGACGATTTTATAGAGATTCACTCAAGGGCATTCTCGTTTATCGGCAATGGTGAGAGTGATATATCTCAGGGGCATCTTGGACAGTTTATTTATTTAACCAGGGCATATTTTCTCAAACTTCTCGGTGAGCTTCCCGATAGCGGTTTCAAATCGGAGTTTATCTCGGATGTCGATATGGTCTTCCGCGGTGGGACACTGCTCGATAGTGAATATAATGCCCTCTCGCATAAAATAGGAAGGTTGTTCGAGGAGTTCGCCGGTGAGATGAAGATGACCGAGAGGGCTGCGCAGGCCGCGGAGATGCTGGATATAATTCTTGCCATCGAGAAGACGTGTGAGGTTAACTCGGAGCGGGATGCCTGGGTGGGCCTTGCCACATTCCTTGATATGACGCTCAACAACCACATATTCGACTATTGCCCTTATCACTATCACCCCGAGAGGACATCTGCTTTTAAGGACTGGGGCAGGGAAGATGTTTTCAAGCTTTCTTACAATCACCACCGCTGGCTTTACAGGTATCTTAGAAAGGTTATGGTCACTGCCGCGGGTCTCGGGAGACTTGGCAGGCACTATGAAAACAGGTGGCTTGGAGAGCTCGATAAAGATGACTTCGTAGAAAAAACAGGAATTGGAATAAATGTGGACGGGCAGGCGCAGAGGTTCTGGTTCAGCTATGCCAGGCTGAGGGATACGGCAGTCCTGATTCACGATGGATATCCACTCCCTGTGATTATGGAGGATATAGACCCTGAGCTAATTGGAGCCGGCTCAATGGCCAATATAGCGATTATCTACCCATACGGGAACACAACTGTCACTGTTGCACTAGAGCAGGGCGTGAGGCTGAGGGCAGACGGGCTCAATCTTATGATCACCCCATTTCCCCGGCTCCATCTTGAGCCCGGAAGAGAAAGGGTTACCCTGCATGACGGACTGATGTTTATCAGCAAGGCAGATTTTAAGGAGATGCAGGGAAAAGGCGCAAAGGTCTACCCTGAGACGCCGCCGGTTTCGGAGCTTCCGGCGGAAAAAGGCATTCTTTGCACAATGAGCTTTGCGAAACCCATTGTTGCAAATGCGCTGTGGTTTCACTTCACCCATTTCCTGCGCCCCACAATCGAAGGAGCGCGGACACCGGTAGTGCAGCCTCTCCTCTGGGAGGCGGCAACTTATCTAAAAGGTGAGTTACCCCAGATGCTTGAGGGAAGCGGAGTTGCCTCGCCCTCACAGATTGTCTGGAGAATGTCTGACTCGGAGGGTGTCAGCAGGCGCAGTGCGCTTTCCGCAATTAACAAAGAGTTATTAAAACTTTCCAAAGCC
>CBDUUU010000007.1:0-10441 GCA_965370485.1 uncultured bacterium | reverse complement strand
TCATCTTTTTCCCGGTGGCATCCCTGATAAGGCCGTGAATATATACCTCTGCGAAAGGCGGCTTTCCTGTAAAAAATAGCCCCATCATAATCATCCTTGCCACCCAGAAGCAGATAATATCATATCCCGTGACCAGAGTGGATGTGGGATAAAAATGGGCAAAGTCCTCTGAGTCGCGCGGCCAGCCCAGGGTAGAAAGCGGCCAGAGGCTTGAGCTAAACCATGTATCAAGCACATCTTCATCCTGCTTTAGCCCCTTGCTGCCACAGCCGGGGCAGTGTGAAGGGTCTGTCTCGGCTGCGCAACTCTCGCCGCATTCACTGCAGTAGAAAACGGGGATTTGATGTCCCCACCATATCTGGCGTGAGATGCACCAGTCTTTTAAGCCGTCCATCCAGTTAAGATAGACACCCTTCCAGCGCTCAGGTATAAATCTGACATCACCTGTCTTGACTGCATTAATTGCGGGACCTTTAAGTCCCTCCATTTTTACGAACCACTGTTCAGAGAGTAATGGCTCAATCACTGTGCGGCATCTGTAACAGTGTCCAACGGAATGAGTATGGGGCTCGGTCTTTGTAAGAAGGCATAAGGCTGTTAATTCCTTAATGACCTTCTCTCTTGCCTCCTCTCTGCTGAGCCCTGCGAACCTGCCGGCAGAGGGAGACATCCGCCCATCCTTGCCGATGACTATGAGAGAGTTTAGTTTATGTCTTGAGCCAATCTCGAAATCGTCTCTGTCATGGGCAGGTGTGATTTTAACCGCCCCCGTTCCAAAGGATGGGTCAACGGCAGTGTCTGCTATTATGGGAATCCTGCGCCCGGTTAGGGGCAGGGCAAGCTCTTTTCCCTGTAGTGCCTTGTAACGCACATCATCCGGATGAACAGCCACAGCCGTATCCCCTAACATCGTCTCGGGCCTGGTGGTTGCTACTGATATGTGAGAGGACTCGTATGGGTATTTGATGTAAAAGAGTTTTCCCTCTGTTTCGGTATACTCCACCTCAATATCGGATAGCGCTGTCTGGCAGCGCGGACACCAGTTGATGATGCGGTTTCCTTTATAGACGTGACCCTGTTTGTATATGCAGACAAATGCATAACGGACAGCGCGGCTGCATACCTCATCCATTGTGAACCGCTCGTGTTTCCAGTCGCAGGAGGAGCCCATCCGCCGAAGCTGGCTGGTTATATTACTGCCATATTTTTCTCTCCACTCCCAGACCCTCGTGAGAAAGACTTTTCTTCCTAACTCATCCCGGCTTGTGCCTTCTGCGAGAAGCACCTTTTCAACCACATTCTGCGTGGCGATGCCGGCGTGGTCTACCCCGGGAACCCATAGGGCATTGAAGCCGCCCATCCTCTTCCGGCGTATCAAGATATCCTGGAGAGTATTATCCAGGGCATGGCCCATATGGAGATTGCTTGTAATATTGGGAGGGGGAATTACTATACAGTATGGCTCTTTGTCTCCGGAGGCGGGAGAGAAGTGTCCGCTCTCTTCCCAGAGCTTGTACCACTTATCTTCTACTTTATGCGGGTCGTATCTACTCAAGACTTGTCCTTCAGAATCTTGTATTCTATGCTGTCGACCAATGCCTGCCAGCTTGCCTCAATGATGTTTTCCGAGACGCCGACTGTTCTCCAGCTGTCCTTCAAATCCCTGAACTCGACAAAAACTCTCACCTTTGCGGCTGTGCCGCTGGAGGCATCGAGCACCCTTACCCGAAAATCTGCCAGGTGCATCTCCCCCAGAGTTGGATAAAAGCGAAGAAGCGCCTTTCGCAGCGCCGTATCCAGGGCATTAACAGGTCCATCCCCCTCTGCAACGGTATACGCCTCAACGCCGCCTACTTCCAATTTCACAGTTGCCTCAGAAATAAGCTCGCCATTTTTCTTTTCAACACTTACCCGAAAACCTTTTGGCTCGAAAAAGCCGCGGTGTCCGCTGATTGCCCTTTTCATCAATAGTTTCAATGATGCCTCAGCGGCCTCAAATTCATAGCCTTCATACTCTAATTTCTTTACGAGACCGATGACACTTTTTGCCTTTTTACTGTCTTTTTTCAAGGTAAGGTTTAGCAGCGTTTTCCCCTTAGAAAGGATACCCGCCCTTCCTGAGAGCTCCGAGACAAGGAGTCTACGTTCGTTTCCAACGAGTTCCGGCTTGATGTGCTCGAAGCTAAGGGTGGTCTTTCTCACGGCATCTACATGCATCCCGCCCTTGTGGGCAAAGGCACTCACACCCACAAAGGGCTGGTTAGAGGAGGGAATCACATTTGCAAGCTCGCTCACGAATCTGGAAATCTCCACCAGTTTTCTCAATTGCCTTTTTCTCATACAGTCTATCCCCATTTTCTCCTTTAATATGGGAATTACCGAGCAGAGGTCAGCATTGCCGCATCGCTCCCCATACCCGTTGAAGGTACCCTGCACCTGAGATGCGCCGGCCCTGACAGCCGCTATGGAGTTGGCCACAGCCAGACCTGCATCATTATGGGCGTGAATTCCTAAGGCAGTATTTGTTTTCCCCGAGACTGCCCTTGTGATTTCTTCTATCTCATCGGGTAATGTCCCCCCGTTTGTATCACACAAAACGAGCCAGTCGGCCCCTCCCCTCTCAGCGGCAATGAGTGAGCTGACGGCATAGCCGGGATTGTCTTTATAGCCATCAAAGAAGTGCTCTGCATCATAAACCACCTCTTTCCCCTTTGATTTTATATATCGGATGGAGCTCTCTATCATCTTCAGGTTTTCCTCCAGACTTACCCTTAGAACCTTTTTCACATGCAGAACCCAGCTCTTGCCGAATATAGCCACTGCAGGTGTTCCTGCCTCGAGCAGGGCGGTCATTGTAGGGTCATCTTTTGCAGATAGATTTGCCCGCCGGGTGCTTCCAAAGGCAGTAATCTTAGCGCGGCTCAGGTGAAGTTTCCTTATGGACGAGTAGTAGTCTGCATCCTTCGGATTGCTGGCGGGGTTGCCTCCCTCGATATAGTGGATGCCTGATTCATCAAGCCTCTTTGTGATTGAAAGTTTGTCCTTTGCCGAGAAGGATATCCCCTCTCCCTGTGTGCCGTCGCGAAGCGTCGTATCATATATCACTACTGATTTTTTCATGATTTACCCCACTTTCAACTTTCCTAATCTTATCAGATATGCACCAGTCCAGCAAGCAATAAATTGGGTTACCACTTAATTAATTGACAAAAATTAGTTGTGTATATATAATTCAGCTATGCCAAGAATAGCAAGGGTAGTCGCAGGCTTTAGCCTGCGTTAACTTGAGGTATAGTAAAGTATAAAACTTTTAGCTCGATGAATCGAGCAACTACAATAAATTACGAAGATGTAGTTGCCTCATTTATGAGGCTTTCTTGTTCGGCTTCAGTTGGATATATATGTATTCGGATATTAAGGCTGCTTTAGAGAGAGACCCTGCTGCAACCGGCATCCCTGAGGTTGCGCTGACCTATCCCGGGGTGCATGCTGTCCTCCTGCACAGGCTCGCCCATTTTCTATGGAGACGCGGTGTGCCGTTTATCCCGCGCCTCATCTCTCAGTTTGCAAGGCATATTACCGGGGTTGAGATTCACCCCGGGGCAGTGATTGGCGAATCCTTTTTTATTGACCATGGGATGGGGGTGGTTATAGGGGAGACTGCAGTGATTGGCAGCAATGTTACACTTTTCCAGGGGGTAACGCTTGGCGGCACGGGTAAGGAGCGGGGCAGGCGCCATCCAACCCTTGGGAATGACATTGTGGTCGGGACAGGGGCAAAAATACTCGGCAATATTACGATTGGCGATAATGTCAATATAGGGGCCAATGCCGTTGTGATAAAGGATGTTCCCTCTGATAGTACGGTTGTAGGCGTGCCCGGCAGGATTGCAAAAAAGACAGGCAGGCCCATCCCCGGTATTAACATAGATTACACGAATTTGCCTGACCCGCTTGCTGAACGTCTCGGCAGGCTTCAGGAGGAGATAGACAAAATGGAGGAGGAGCTGAAAAAATGGAAAGAAAGCTGAGGGTAGGGATAATAGGGACAGGGGCAATAGCCCAGCTCGGTCACATCCAGGGTTATCAAAAGATAAAGGAGGTGGAGCTGGCAGGTATCAGCGATGTCAATCTGGAAAAGGCAAAGGAGATAGCAGGTAAAAACAATATCCCTGAGTATTTCAAGCGCCACAGGGACCTTCTGAGTTTAGACCTGGACATTGTGAGCGTCTGCACACCCAATTATCTTCACCTTCCCCAGGTTACGGATGCCTTCAGGGCAGGAAAGCACGTCATATGCGAAAAGCCCCTGGCATTGAACTATGCGCAGGCAAAGAAGATTGTGTCTGCCTCAAAGAAATATCACAAAAAGCTTATGCCTGCGATGTGCTTGCGTTTTAATTCAGAGGCACAGTTTTTGAAAAACTTGATAGATAAAGGGGAGTTCGGGGAGATTTATTATATCAAGGCTTACTGGATTCGAAGGCGCGGTGCCCCCGGGCTGGGCGGGTGGTTTACAAACAAGCGGCTCTCAGGCGGCGGGCCGTTGATTGATTTAGGGGTTCATATAATTGACCTTGCTATGTGGTTTGGAGGCTCCCCCCGGGCATTGTCTGTTACCGGCTCTACCTTCACTAAGTTTGGGGCGAGCTCAGGAGAGGGAGGCTGGCCTCCCGAAAAGACGAAGATTGCAGAAAAGGCGCCAAAGAAAGTTGTCTTTAATGTGGAGGACCTTGTCAGCGGTTTTATAAGGCTTTCAAGTGGGGCCGTTATATTCTTTGAGACAAGCTGGGTCTCACATGCCAGGAATACCCTTGGCATAACAATAATGGGAACGAAGGGGGGAGCTGAGTTTTGCCCGTTTGGTGAGCCGCTTAAGATTTACAAAGAGGTGAATGGAGTTCAAACTGATTTAGCCCCCGATATTGCCAAAAATGACGGGTTTGAAGAGGAGCTCAGGCACTTTGCATACTGCGTAAGGAATGACAAGGAACCCCTCGTTACAAAGAGTGAAACCCTGCAGGTGATGAAAATAATAGATGCCGTTTATGAGTCTTCAAAGACTAAGAAAGAAATAAAATTGTAGTAGAATGAAACTTTACAATACGCTTACTAAGAAGCTTGAGGAATTTACCCCTCTCAGCGGCAGTAATGTGGGAATGTATGTATGCGGTGTTACAGTCTATGATGTGTGCCATCTCGGGCATGCCCGTGCCTACGTCGCCTTTGACGCCATCAGGCGTTATCTTGAATACAAGGGCTTCAGGGTAAACTATGTTCAGAATTTCACCGACATCGACGATAAGATAATTGAAAGGGCAGGGAAGATAGCAAAGGAGCGCGGCGGCTCAGACATAAAGGGTATAGTCAGGGAGATTACCGGGAAATACACAGATGAATATTTCAGGTATATGGACGCCCTTTCTGTGAAGAGGGCATCTGTCTATCCTGCCGCAACGGGACACATATCCGAGATGATTGCACTTATAGGCAGTCTCGTCGAGAAGGGATATGGCTATGAGGCGGGAGGGGATGTCTTCTTCTCAATTGAAAAATTCTCTCCATACGGGAGGCTTTCAGGGAGAGCCCCTGATGAGATGAGAGCCGGGGCAAGGGTAGAGATAGATAAAAACAAACGTCATCCGCTTGACTTTGCCCTGTGGAAGTCAGCCAAAGATGGGCAACCAAGCTGGGAGAGCCCCTGGGGCGCGGGCAGACCAGGCTGGCATATTGAGTGCTCGGCAATGGGTCTGAAGTATCTGGGGCAGAGCTTTGATATCCACGGCGGCGGGCAGGATTTAATCTTCCCCCACCATGAAAACGAGATAGCCCAGTCTGAGGCGCATACAGGCAAGCCGTTTGTGAGGTATTGGCTGCATAACGGCTTTGTTACGATAAATCGGGAAAAGATGTCAAAGTCCCTTGGAAATTTTTTCTCACTCCCTGATATATTCAAGAAATATAAACCGGAGGTTGTCAGACTCTTTCTTCTCTCCACCCACTACCGCAGTCCGATTGACTTCAGCGAGGATGCCCTGACTGAGGCAGAGAAGAGGCTGAACCGTATCAGGGAATGTGACCATAAGCTTCTGAGATTACCGGCAGATGTATTTAAGATGCCTGTTAAGGAAAGACGGCCCACAGAACACAGAAGGAGCTTCGAGGATTATATGGATGATGATTTCAATACCGCAGGTGCAATCAGTGTAGTCTTTCAGATAGTAAGGGAGTTGAATACAGCCTTACGGGGGAAAATAGAACCACAGGAACTTGCAGGGCAGGCGCAGGAATTTAGTGAGTTTCGCAGGGTTCTTGGTATCTCCTCTCTTTTTAGAGAGAGTTCCCCGATTGTAGTTAAGGCAGATACCGCAGAGGTGGATGTTGACGAGGTTGAGAGGCTGCTGGACGGCGGTGTTGAGCATCTGGATGATGAGCAGATAAACAAGCTTGTGCTCTGGCGTGAGAAGGCACGTCATGCAAAGGATTGGCAGACCGCCGACCGGATAAGAAAGAAATTATCTGCCCATATTAAGCTGCAGGATACCCCTGAAGGGACGCTCTGGGAAAGGGAGGAGTAAGTGTTGACGTTTGATGGGTTAAAGGGGTTTAAGGGTCTGGGGGATAGTGCTGTGGCAGTCGGCACCTTTGATGGAATCCACAGGGCCCATCAGGCGGTTATCAAGAAACTGGCAAGATGTGCAAAATCGCGCGGGCTCAGCTCTGTCGTTATCACCTTTGAACCCCGCCCTGTAGAGATTGTTTCTGCCTCTTATTTCTCCCCTCCCCTGACCCCAATCTCAAAAAAACTCTCTTTAATAGAGAAGTTGGGTGTTGATGTCTGCCTGGTGCTCAGGTTTGGCAAAGGTCTTGCCAAAATGAATGCAGAGAGATTTATGCGTGAGGTTCTCTCGGGGAGATTACATGCGAAGGTTGTTGTGGCAGGCTCTAACTGCCGCTTTGGCGCAGACAAAAGGGGAATTGGTTTTCTCAAAAGGGCCGGGCTGAGATTCGGCTTTATTGTTGAGGAGTTGGGACCTGTCAAGCTAAAAAACAGGATAGTAAGCAGCACCCTTATAAGAAGGTTGCTGGAGGAGGGGCAGGTTGCCAGGGCATCGGGCTTTATTGGCAGGCATTATTCAGTCGAGGGCAGGGTTGTTCGGGGGGCAAAAAGGGGCGCTCTTTTAGGATATCCTACTGCCAATCTGAAGATACCCAGGGTCTTTATCCCCTCTGCCGGGGTGTATATCACCGCGGCGGTGGTTGACGGTCGAAGGTATAAGGCGATTACCAATATTGGCAGACGGCCCACCTTTGAGAAGAAGAACCATTCGTCTGTTATCGAAACCCACATTCTTGATTTTGACAGGGATATCTACGGACAGGCGATTGAGATTAGTTTCCTTAAAAAACTGCGGGCAGAGGTCGCTTTTCCCTCGGGGCAGGAACTGCGCCAGCAGGTTCTGCGGGATGAGCGAATGGCGCGAGCCTTTTAGTATTTAAGAGAAGGGTGAGAGTTTTTCGATTGCCTCGATGAGGTCATCTACGGTAATCTGCCTCATACATTTGTAGGTTCCAAGAGGGCAGGATGGTTTCATACAGGGGCTGCACTCTGTGGGCTTACGAACGATTATATGGTTTTTGCTGAGAGGGCGGGTTTTCTCAGGGTTTGTTGAGCCGAAGATTGCAACGACGGCTACCCTGAGGGCGGCGGCTATGTGCATAGGGCCGCTGTCATTTGTAACAAATAGCGAGCATCTGCGGATTAATGCCCCAAGTTGACGCAGGCTGGTTTTTCCGCAAAGGTCTATGGGGGCGGAGTTTTTCATTGCCTCTTTTACCTTGTTTACTACATTGCGGTCGGCATCTGCGCCAAAGATGACGATTCTTGACTTATACCTCCGGCTGCAATAGTCTGAGAGTTTCCCAAAACATTCCGGGGGCCACCTCTTTGCGGGTCCGTAAGCTGCACCGGGATTTATTCCTATAAGAGGCTCGTCTTTCCCGACTCCTTCCTGCATCAAGAGCCGGCAGGCTTCTTCTCTTTCGTCTTCGCTGATGACCCATAGCCCCTCTCTAACTATGTCGTTGTCCGGCAGTTTATAGGTCTTTTTGACGAGTTCGATGTATGAGTCAGCCTGATGCCCTTTATAAAAGGTCTTGTCTGCCCTCACCGGTTTTGTCAGGAGCAGCCTCCTTCCATCTGTGCTGTAGCCAGCCCTCTCCGGTATTCCGGATAGATAAAATAACAGTGCCGAGGAGAAGGAGTTGGTGAGGAGGAGCCCGGCCTCGAATTGTCTCCTGTGCAGCGCCCTTATGGTTTCACGGGGTATTCTTGAGGTAAGGGTTATTATCTCATCGCATAGCGGGTTGTGGACAAATGCCTCTGATACCCCTCCCCTGCACAGAGCAATGATTTTACTCTTCGGTAGTGATGCCTTTAGAAGCCTTAGTGCCGGTGTTGCCAGGACTGCATCGCCAATCCAGTTTGGCATGCGGACGATTATCGAGGCGGGTGCGGTTTCAGGATGCGGGGGCATTTTTTTCTTTTAACAGGCCGATGTC
The DNA here is from genome assembly GCA_965370485.1 of uncultured bacterium. Lineage (GTDB taxonomy): Bacteria > NPL-UPA2 > JAUVJM01 > CBDUUU01 > CBDUUU01 > CBDUUU01. The sequence continues at coordinate 1,879 of CBDUUU010000007.1, read as the reverse complement.
CAGGAACCCCTGCAGTTCCCGGCTTCTCCTTGGGTGGCGTAATTTCTCGAGTGCCTTGGCCTCAATCTGCCTGATGCGCTCCCTGGTTACGCTAAATTTGCCTCCTACCTCTTCCAGTGTGTGGGGGTGACTGTCCCCGATTCCAAAGCGAAGCATCAGGACGACTTTTTCTCTATCAGTCAGCTCATCCAGCACCTTTTCCACCTGCCTTCTGAGCATAATCATTGCCGCGGCTTTGGCGGGGTTGGCGGCATGCTTGTCCTCGATGAAGTCGCCGAAGAAACTATCCTCTTCATCTCCCACCGGCATCTCAAGGGATATAGGCTCCTGAGAAATTTTTCGAATCCCTCTTACCTTTTCAACCGGCATCTTCATCTTTTTCGCGATCTCTTCTGCCGATGGCTCTCTTCCGCATTCCTGAACGAGCAGCCTGATTACCCCTGAAAGTTTGTTGATTGTCTCTATCATATGGACGGGGATGCGGATTGTGCGCCCCTGGTCGGCAATAGAGCGGGTTATAGACTGGCGTATCCACCATGTGGCATAGGTGCTGAATTTGTATCCTCTTCTGTACTCAAACCTGCTTACTGCCTTCATCAATCCGATGTTCCCTTCCTGGACCAGGTCAAGGAAGGACATGCCGCGATTTGTATATTTCTTTGCAATGCTTACCACAAGCCGCAGATTGTGAACTATCAGCTCCCCTTTTGTCATTTCTATCTGTCTTTTTCTTTCATCGATAAAGGATATGATTCCGGCAAGTTCCTCGCGTGTGATAGTTCCCTCAATCTCAATCTTCTTAATCTTGCGGCTATTCTTTCTTATCCCCTTCCAGAATCTAACGATATTGGCTGGTTCCAACCCTGTCTGTTTTGCGGCCCTTTGCCTCTTGCCTTTGTATATTTCCCCTGCGAGCTTTGCAATTTCCTTTGAGCTTAACCCGCTTCTCCTCTCAATTCTGCGAACATTCTGCCTGCCCCTCTCTAATTTTCTGAGGTGCTCCCTGAATCCGGAGGCAATATCCACAATCCTCTCCTGGATGATACCCAGACCTTTTATTATGTCTGCAAGGGTATGCCTTTCTATCTCCAGTTTTTTCCGCATATTTTCCCTGTTGGCTTGAGAAAGTCTTGATGAAGATAATTTTTTCTGCATTTGGTTTATTCTGGAAACAGAGTTCTCTGCCCGGCGGAATATTTCTGCGGCGAGCTTCTCCGGCGGACACTTTGCCGCTTTAAATACTTCATCACTTGCTATTTTCCCCTTGTGCACATTTTCGTAGAGTGATTTTGCTTCCTTCGCTATGAAGCCGGTTCCCATAGCGACTTTGATTATATCTTCCCTTGTTTTCTCAATGTCTGAGGCCAATTTTACCTCTTCCTTGCGGGTGAGAAGGGGGGCCTGCCCCATTTCTCTGAGATAGGTTCTTACCGGGTCTCCGGGTGAGTCTTCCTCTTTTGCTCCCACCCTGGCACCCTTTGAGAGGGTATCTTTTGTGGGGACAATCTTGATGCTCATATCCCCGAGCATCACCAGAATATCGTCAATCTCCTGCGGCGAGACAATATCCTTCGGAAGGAGGTCATTGACCTCGCTGTAGGTGAGTTTTCCCTTAAGTTTCCCCTTGCTTATGAGGTTCTTGATTGCAATCGCCTTGCGGCTCTTAGTCATATTTATTCTTTATTAACTGCTGATACTCAAGGAGGAGGTTTTTAAGGGCAGCAGTTTCTCCCTTGCTCTCTAATCTGGCGATTTCCTTCTGAATCTCGCCTCTCCTGCTCCTTACCTTTTTCTGTTTTATCTTAACAATGCAATCGTTGACTGCCTTGAAATGGTCCGGGTGGGAGTCAGGCTCAACCATAATCTGGGCAATGGTTTG
>CBDUUU010000006.1:0-10482 GCA_965370485.1 uncultured bacterium | reverse complement strand
TACAGGATAAAATCATTGACTACATAGAGAGGCGCGGGGTTGATAAGGCAGCCCGTCTTGCTCTTCAAAAGGGGACACATCGTGGAGATAAACGAGGTAACGGATAAAGGCTCGGCACTCGACTGGTTCAAGGAAAGGGTGAGGGAGAGCTGGGACTCTGAGCAGATAGAGGAATTGATGGAGCTAACCCCTGACTTCCCGGAGGATGCCAGGCTTATAATAAAGAAGACTCTCGAGAGGATAAAGTCACTCGAGGCCGAACACAAGTTTCAGAAAAAACCCATAAAGTGTGAGGATTGCGGCTATAGGGCAGCGTTAAGAATGGGCTCCGAGGAAAAACCGGGTATGTGGTTTCCCGGAATGCCCTGCCCCAAATGCTCCTCAAAGCAATTCCTTCCCGATGTAGAGATAGGCAGAAAGCGGAGATTTAGCCTCAATGTCTATTGGAAAAGGAACCCGCTGGTCGCCGGGGGGCTAATCGCATTTCTCGTCATTTCTCTGTTTCCACTGGGGCGTACGATTACCCCCAGAAGGGTAAGAAAACCCGGCCCGGCGGTTTATATGTGCCGGGAGACAGGCAAGCTTTTTCTGGCGGATATTCCGCTCTACCCCCCCAGGTGCCCTTATTGCGGGGCGCATAATCCGCCCCTTGTAGTCCATTGTAACCAATGCGGAAAGATTTATGCCTGGGAAGAGGCAGATTGGCTCAAAAACTCACCTGCCTGTCCCAAATGCGGCTCTTCAAAATATAATGTGCTTGCCAAAATCCCGAGGGGATACAGTGAAAAATCGCTTACAGAAAAGAAATAGGCGCGGGTTTACCCTGGTTGAGCTCCTTATGGCGCTGATCATCTTTTCCATCTTAGCCCACCTGCTGCTTCCCACCCTCAAAAGGTCAAAGGAGCAGGCAAGACGCATTATCTGCCTGAACAACACAAAAGAGATGGCACTTGCCTTCGAGATGTATAAGGTAAATAACAATGACTGGTATCCCCCCTGCGGCTGGGATTTTATTGAGGGAGAAGACTGGACACTCCCATACTGGATGATTGGCAGTGTATACGGCCCCTGCTGGCTGGATGCCATCTCCCCCTACATAGAATGGAACGAGAATATCTTCATCTGCCCCTCTGACCCTGACCCGGGAGACTTCGAGTGGTTTCGCTATACGAATGACACCGCCTATGACAAATGCTCATATGCGGCAAACGAGGACCTACTCGGGATTGATAACTTCGGCAATGAGGGCAGCGGCTCAGAGGGCAGAGTCGGCGGCGATTCCAGAAAGATAAAGACAGTACCATCCAGGCTTATCTTAGTGATAGATGCAGATTACCTCTGGGTAAACGCGCAGGGAGGGGGCTGGGGCAATAATCTACTCAACAGGGTGCTCTATCATCACCAGGACGGGCTATGCGCAGCATTCTGCGATGGACATGCCGAGTGGATAAAAAAGGAGGATTTGGGCGAGTACACACTTGACCCCGGCTGCCTCTGGTAATGTATCCGAAAGGCCTCACTATTGGCCTCTAATCACCTTGAATATACTCTTTGCCGCCTTTTTGCTTGCCCCGGGAGAACCAAGAGATTCCCTTACTGACCTGAGGTTCTTTATCATCTCATCCCGGCGCTCTTGGTTTTCAATCAATTCCATTATGGCCCCGGCTATGAGAGAAGGTCTTGCCCCGTATTGAAGGAACTCAGGGACTATCTCCCTGCCTGCCAGTATATTTACCATCCCGATATGTGAAACCCTGAGAAGCGGCTTTAGCAGAAGCCAATTTAAAAATGAGACCTTGTAGATAATCACAAGTGGTTTCTCCAGGCAGGCACATTCAATGGTACTTGTCCCGGAGGAGGCAAGGACAAGACTTGAGTTGCTCATTACCTCATAGGCGGCATTCTTGCGAACAGTGACATCAAGAGTGGGAAAATTTTTCAAGGCGGCATTGACAATGCCCTCATCCACAGTTTCAGCCTGCGCCACAACAGATTGCAAATGCACTTTTTGTTGAACCAGCCTGGCGGTTTCCAACATAATGGGCAGATGCAGTCTTACCTCTTCGCTGCGGCTGCCCGGAAAAAGCCCCAGGGTATGCCCGCCGGAAGAAGGTGAGGGAGGTTGAAGAACATCCAGCAGGGGATGCCCGACAAACTCGACATCTACTCCGAACCTCTTGTAGATATCTGCCTCGAATGGGAAGATTACAAGCATCTTATCCACAAGACGCGCTATACTTTTTATTCTACCCTTTCCCCATTCCCAGACCTGAGGACTAATATAGTAGATGACAGGAATGCCACTTTTTCTTACCTTTTTTGCTAAACGAAGATTGAAGCCGGGATAGTCTATCAATACAAGTGCATCAGGTCTCTCTTTCTCCACAGCAAGCAGAAGCCCATTCATAGCGGTAACAAACTTGCCTACATTGCGTATTATCCCTCCAAAGCCAATGAAGGCAAGCCCGCTGATATCATATAGCAGCCTCATCCCCGCTTCTCTCATCCTTTCCCCGCCCATACCCAGGGTAACAAGGTCCGGCTCAATCTCCTTCAGGGCATTTAACAAAACCGCCCCGTGGCGGTCACCCGAGGCCTCACCGGCAACAAACATTATCTTTTGAGGACCCATCTGTGGTTGCAACCCCTTGATGATGAGCCTGATGAATCAGGCAACTACAGCAAAAACACGCAATCTGCCGAACATTCACCATTGTAGTTGCCTCATTTATGAGGCAGAGCTGTCTATTTCTGTCGGTTTTTTATTTTCCTCGATATCTGAAGCGCCACCTCAAGCGCTCTTTTGCCCTCGAGGCCGGAGACAAGGGGCCTTTTTTTCTTACGGATGCAGTCAATGAAATCCCGAAGCTCCAGTTTCAGTGGCTCTTTCTTCAATGGAGAGAGCTTTCTGCGGACAATCTTCCTGCCAACCCTTTTATAAACATCTATACCCTGGGTTATATAATCAAGGCAAAGATAGGCATTGTCCTCAAAAATTCTTATTCTCCGCATCCTTTCATCGCTGATGCGGCTGGCGGTTATGTTGGCGACAGCCCCGTTGAGAAAGGTAAGCCTTGCGCTGGCAATGTCTTCATTCGGGGAAAACACGCCTACTCCCACTGCGTCAATGTGCCTTACAGGGGAGTTTACAAGGCTCAGCACGATATCTATGTCGTGAATCATGGTATCAAGCACCACGCCAACATCCAGGCACCTGCCCTGGTATGGACCCAATCGATGAGATTCAATAAATCTTGGTCTCTTTACCCTTCGCTGGAGTTCCACTACCCCGGCATTAAAACGCTCGATGTGGCCAACCTGAAACACGCTCCCACTCCTCTTCGCCAGGGAAAGCAGGCTCTGCGCCTCAGACACCTTCTCTGTAACCGGTTTCTCCAAAAGTACATTTGTGCCTCTTCCCAGGAAGAACTTAGCCACCTCATAGTGCCCTTCAGTGGGAACGGCTATGCTTACTGCCTTGATATCCGAAGGTATCTGTTTGTAATCAAGGAGGTAGCCTGTCCGGAACTTCCCGGCAATCTCCTGCACACGCCCCTTCCTTACATCACAGACAACCTCCAGTGAAACTCCCGGAAGGTCCTTATATATGCGGGCGTGCTCCCCTCCCAGATGCCCCACCCCGACTACCGCCGCCTTTATATTCATCTCAAAATCCAACAATGCTGAGGTTTATCCCGTTGGCGAGCCTGATAACTTCATCCTTGTTTAGAATAACAGTCCTTTTGCTTTCTATGGCAAGTACCGAAGCCTTGACCTCCCGAAGTGTTTTTATCGTGGTTATGCCGATTACAGGAAGGTCAAAGCGCATATCCTGATGTGCCTTTGCCATCTTCACGACAACTATCCCAGGCTTCGAGAGGCGGGCCGCCCGCCTGATGGCCGCATCCGTTCCCTCGATGGCCTCTATCGCAAGAACAGCCATTTCCTTCACTACAATGGTCTGCCCGATGTCGAACCCGCTGATTTGCCGCAGGATTTTTCTGCCGAACGCTATCTCCCCGAGCTCGCCGCCGGTCGGCCGGCGCCCGGTAAGAACGCCCCTCTTACAAAGGGCGCCTCCCAGGTATGTCCTGGCATCAAGTAACTGAATTCCGCCCTTTTCAAATTCCCGTGCCACTGCCTTAAGAAGAGATTCTGTCTGCCTGTCCTTCGCATTTTTGAGAACTGCTTGTGCCCGCACATCAAGCTCTATATCGGCGAAAATAATACTCTGGGGGATTTTCCCCGCCATCACTGCCCGGGTAACTTTCTGGGAAGAGAAGATGTCGATTGCCTTTCCAATCTCTCCAACTCCTACCCAGTATGTCTTAGAAACCAGGGTCTCAATCTCCTCTGAGGTATATCCCTTTATGGCTATGGCAATCACCTCGTTTTCCCCGGCTGCCTCTCTGGCGAGGATTAACGGCAGGTCATCACTGCCGGCGATTAGACCGATTTTAGACAAGGTGCACCTCGGGACGGCTATGGCTGTTTGGCTCTTCCTGACTTCCCGCCAAGTGTATTCTTAATAAAGTCGGTAAGATATACTATCTCAGGGGTTTGCTCTACCTCTTCTTCTATCCTTTTCAACGCGTGGGTGGTATTTAGCCCGGAGAGGTAGGTTATGTGATATGCCTTCTTTAGATGCTGCCGAATTTTCATGGAGAATCCCTGCCGCTTCAGCCCAATAACGTTAAGACCGTGGACCTTCGCCGGGTGTCCGTCTGCCATCAGAAACGGAGGGATATCAGTCGTGACCTTTGAGCATCCGCCAACAATTGTTAGCTTCCCGATAGTTACGAAGTGGTGAATCCCCACCAGCCCGCTCAGAACCACAAAGTCTTCAATCCGAACGTGCCCGCCGAGAGTGGCGGCATTGGATAGGATTACGTTGTCCCCGATGAGACTGTCATGAGCAACATGGGCATAAGCCATCAGCAGGTTATTATTTCCTATTACAGTTCTTGCCCCGCCATTTGCCGTCCCCCGGTTTATTGTAACAAACTCGCGGATAATATTACGGGCGCCTATCAAGCAATATGACTTCTCGCCTTTAAACTTTAAATCCTGCGGCGGGCTTCCTATTACTGTATGATGATAAACCTCATTTTTCTCGCCTATGGTAGTCCAGCCCTCAATAACGACATTTGCGCCTATCTTTGTCCCCTCGCCAACGCATACATTCCCTTCGATTATACTATTTGGCCCCACCGAGACATCCCCTGCGAGCTTTGCCCTGGGGTGAATTATTGCAGTCGGATGTATCACGGTTCCACTACCGAAAACATAAACTCTGCCTCCGCAACAACCTTTCCCTCAACCAATGCCCTTGCCATGACCTTTCCCGTCTTTGTCCGCAGTTTATAAACCCTTGCCTCCAGCCTCAACTGGTCACCGGGAACCACCGGCTTTCTAAACCTGACCTTATCGAAGCCCATAACAAAGGCGAGCTTGCCGCGATTTTCCTCTTTTCGGAGCATAAGGACCCCGGCAGTCTGAGCCATTGCCTCGACGATAATGACCCCGGGCATAATAGGCCGCTGAGGGAAATGCCCGGCAAAGAAACCTTCATTGATGGTAACGTTCTTAATCCCGACTACCTCCTTGTCCTCCTTCAGCTCAATGATTTTGTCTACAAACAGAAACGGGTAGCGGTGCGGGAGTATCTCCTGAATATCCCGGGTGTCAAGAATACCCTCCTGCCCCCCAACGGCCGCCCTCGGCTTCAACCTTTCCCTGATAATCCCGGCGAGTTTGATGTTAAGGTTATGACCAGACCTGACTGCAATTACGTGAGCCTTCAGAGGGCTTCCAACAAGGGACAAATCTCCTATAACATCCAGTACCTTGTGTCGAACAAACTCATCCTTAAACCTCAAATGCTCCTTCCCGCTCCCGATGACTACAGTGTTGTCAAAATTGGCCCCTTTTCCCAGTCCTTCCTCTTGAAGACCCTTTGCCTCATCCTGAAAACAGAATGTTCGGGACGGGGCTATTTGTCGTTCGAATGTCTCTTCATCCACCTGAAACGAGGCGTACTGGACAACCCCCCGGGAGGCATAGTCAAGGGTAAAGGAAACCCTGAACTCATCCGCAGGTACAACAAGTATAAAAGCGCCTCCCTCCGAAACATAAATAGGTTCTTCTACCCGGCAATACCTCTTCGATTTTTTCTGGCCAACTATTCCGCACCCCTTAAGCAGATTGACATAGGGCAGCGAGCTGCCATCAATCTCAGGCACCTCAGAGCCATTTATTTCCATTTCAAGATTATCAATACCAAGTCCGCAGACCGCGGCAAGCAAATGTTCTACTGTATGAATTTTACAGGAGCCTTTCTCAAGAGTAGTGCGCCGCGGCTCACTGATAGCCAGGGGGGCAGATGCCTCTATGGTGGCGGGCATTCCCTTACCGGTGTACACAAATCTCACGCCTGTATCGGGATGTGCCCCCTTAAACGTGACGGTCGAGTTTTCCCCTGTATGCAGTCCGACACCTGTGTAGACGCCCTCTCTTGCTATCGTTCTCTGGGGTTGGGAAAGAATAACATTAGCCATTTGCTCCCGCGAAGCTGACATTTACAAACCCCTTAAGAAAGCCTCATAAATGAGGCAACTACATCTTCGCAACTCATTGTAGTCGCTCGATTCATCGAGCTAAAAGTTTTATGCTTTACTATACTTAAACAAATATGAGACCCTGCCCGGTATATTATCAGTGAGAAGGCCACGATTGTCAACAAAAACCTGCAAGCGTTCTGCAAGCGTTCACGGTTCGGGGAAAATATCGCCCTTGACATAAGCGTGAAAAACGCTCAAGATAGCCATTATGAATGTTTAACAGGGAGTAAATAGAATGAAAGGACGGCAGGAAGTCTTGTTTCGTAATGTGTCGAGCTATTTCGCAGAGAACGTATTCAGTACCCGGATTATGAAGGAGCTTGTTGGCAGAGAAACATTCACGGCATTCTCGCGGTGGATGGAGGGCGGCTCAACTATCAGTTCGAGGCAGGCTAAGAAAATTGCCGCCGCAATGAGGAAATGGGCATCATCGAAGGGCGCCACTCATTATACACACTGGTTCCAGCCTATGACAGGGCTAACCGCCGAGAAGCACAACAGCTTTCTTCTTCTTACAGACTGCGGCAAGGCAATTGAGGAATTCTCCGGAAACGAACTTATACAGGGAGAGCCGGATGCCAGCAGTCTTCCAAGCGGAGGAATGAGGACCACCTTTGAGGCAAGGGGTTATACCGCCTGGGACCCATCCAGCCCCGCTTTTATTATCGAAAGTAGTTTAGGGAAAACCCTATGCATCCCCTCCATCTTTATCTCATATCATGGGGATGCGCTTGATAAAAAACTGCCTCTCCTTCGCTCAGAAGAGGCGTTGAGCAAGGCAGTCCTCAGACTTTTGAAACACTTCGGGCATCGCCGGGCGAAAAAGGCTTTCTCCGTCTGCGGGGTAGAGCAGGAGTACTTTCTTATAGATAAAAGTTACTACCGAATGAGGCAGGACCTTCTCCTCCTTGGAAGGACCCTTATAGGGGCAAGGTGCCCCAGGGAGCAGCAGCTCGAAGACCAGTATTTTGGCCCTATCAAGGAGCGTATAATTGACTACATGAATGAGGTGGAAGGGGAGGCATACAAACTTGGAATTCCCATAAAAACAAGGCATAATGAGGTGGCCCCTCATCAGTATGAATTTGCCCCCGTGTTCGAAGACTCAAACATAGCCATTGACCACAATCAACTCCTTATGAATATTATGAAAACGGTTGCCTCCAGAAGGGGTCTTGCATGCCTTCTGCACGAAAAACCATTTGCGGGGATAAATGGAAGCGGTAAACATATCAACTGGTCGATTTCAGATGACAACAGGAATAACCTATTAAACCCCGGCCGGACCCCACAGGACAATCTCCAGTTCCTAACAATATTTATGGCGGTCTTGAGGGCTGCATACAGGCATCCTGACCTCCTGCGCGCCAGTATCGCCTCTGCCGGCAATGAGCACAGACTTGGCGGCGGAGAGGCGCCGCCCGCAGTCATCTCAGTCTACATAGGGACCCAGATGACCTCAATCCTCGATGCAATAGAGAAAGGTAAACGTGCAAAGGCAGGAAAACTCGACGTCGTCGACCTTGGCATAGGAAGGCTCCCTAAGTTCAATAAGGATATGACAGACAGAAACCGCACCTCCCCCTTTGCCTTTACAGGCACAAAGTTTGAATTCAGGGCGGTTGGGGCATCTCAGAACGTCTCAACCCCTATAATGGTTCTTAACACCATAGTTGCCGAGTCCATTGATTATATCGCAGACAGACTGGAGGCACACCAGGGAGGGACAGACGGCAGGGCTGTGATGGAAATTATCGCTGATATCGTCAAGGAGACGAAGAACATCAGATTCGAGGGCAACAACTACTCAAGGCAGTGGCAGGAAGAGGCCTGCAGGCTCGGGCTGCCGAATGAACCTTCCACAGTTGAGGCGCTGTCTGCGCTAAGGTCTGAGGCAAATATCAAGCTTTTTGAAAAATATGGGGTTCTGACGAAGGAAGAGCTCCTCTCAAGGTACAATATCTGGCTCGGGATGTATGTAACCACACTTGAGATTGAGGCAAATACACTACGGGAGATGGTGGCCTCTTCCGTCATCCCGGCAGGCTACGAGTATCAAGGCCGTCTTGCCGGCAATCTTAAGACGCTCAGCGGGTTAATAAAGGACACTAAGCTGAAGATTGAGAAGCAGGCATTTGAGGATGAAAAACGTCATCTGAGCGAAATCACATCCAGGATTTACCATATAAGAAAGGATACCGTGAAAATGGTGAAGCTTCTCAAGGACACCGGCAGGCTCCCGCAGGAAAAGAAGGCAAGGCTGTACTTTAGCCGGCTCAAGCCCCTGATGGGGCACATAAAGGAATATGCCGATGCGTTAGAAGAGGTGCTTCCGGACGAGTGCTGGAGTCTGCCAAAGTACAGGGAAATGCTGTTTATTGAGTAATATATTAACCTACTTACTGCTAACTTTTTCTTCCTATGCAGTCGGGTCATTTCCGGCAAGCTATGTCTACGGGAAGCTGACCAGAGACATAGACATCCGTGATTTCGGCAGCGGGAATGTCGGGGCGACAAATGTCTATCGGACACTCGGAAAAGCCGCCGGGGGCATTGTCCTTCTTGTAGATATCGCCAAAGGGATGCTGGCTGTCTTTGCCCTGGCTCCGTTAGCTCTAAGGTTGAGCCCCGAGCTGGATCTCATGCGGGCAAAGCTCCTGGCAGGGCTCTTTTCCATTCTGGGGCATATCTTTAGCCCCGCCCTCAACTTCAGGGGTGGGAAGGGTGTGGCAACGAGTGCCGGGGTCTTGTTGGGGGTAGCGCCGCTTGCGCTCGGGCTCTCGGCCGCTATATGGCTCATTGTGGTACTGCTCAGCCATTATGTCTGCCTCGGCTCTATTCTGGCTGTTGTGAGCCTGCCTCTGTTTGTCTGGGTGAGCAGAGGGGAAACAGAGCTGATGCTCTTCTCTTTTATACTCGCAGGCATTATAATTGCAAGACACTCCTCAAATATTAAGAGACTGCTTAAGGGAGAGGAGAAGAAAATACACTGATGAAAATCTCTATTCTTGGGGCGGGAAGCTGGGGAACAACAATTGGCATCTACCTGGCGCAGAAGGGGCACAAGATAAGACTGTGGGATGCCTTCGGGGTCTCCAAAAAATGGCAGGACCTCTTCCTCCCCGGGATGAGCATTGCCGGCTCGCTTCCTGAGGGCATCTCCGGCTCAGAGCTCATAGTTCTGGCTGTCCCCTCCCACGCGGTGAGAGAGACAGTTCAGAAAATGGCAAAGACAGGCGGGCAATTTACAATTCTCAGTCTCGCAAAGGGAATCGAAAACAAGACCCTGATGCGGGTGTCTGAGATAATAGAGGAAGAACTTCCGGGTAGTTCAGTAGTAGTTCTGTCCGGCCCGAGCCATGCTGAGGAGGTAAGGCTTAATCTGCCAACTGCAGTCGTTGCCTCTTCAAAGGAGCAGAAGCTGGCACGTAACATCCAGAAGATCTTTATGGGTGAGAACTTCCGTATATACACCAATTCTGATATAATAGGGGTGGAGCTCGGGGGAGCGCTGAAGAACATAATAGCCATTGCCGCAGGAATCTCTGACGGACTCGGCTTTGGCAGTAATGCCAAGGCCGCTCTTATGAACAGGGGGATAGTCGAAATTACCCGCATCGGGGTCTCCCTGGGCGCAAAGGCAGGAACATTTTCCGGACTTTCCGGGATAGGCGATGTGATAACTACCTGCATCAGCGGCTACAGCAGGAACAGGAAATTTGGCGAGTTGATTGCTAAGGGCAAGACTACAAAGGAGGCGCAGCATGAAATAGAAGAGATCGTGGAAGGGGTTCGCACCACAGAGTCTGCGTATGAGCTTGCAGGCAGAGTTGGGGTCGACGCCCCGATAACAGAGCAGATT
>CBDUUU010000005.1:0-10790 GCA_965370485.1 uncultured bacterium | reverse complement strand
TCTGGGAGGAGCGGGTATTTTAGGCGATGCCGTGGAATCTGCTATAAAAAGAAAGTTTCACGTGAGACACAGCGGCAATCTTGTGCCGGGACACGGCGGAATTCTTGATGTAATCGACAGTCTTCTCTTCACTGCCCCGGCTATGTATTACTACCTGAGAATATTCAAATTGTAGTATGTTTGGGGCAGGGATGCCTCTGCGGCGAGTTTTAGGTTGGTGTATGGGTCGCCGGTTTTTTCGTCTATGCGGATGATGCTGAGCCCTTTGCGAGAAAGAGTTTCAGCCCCCTCCCCGAGAATACCGCAGAAGGCGATGAGAGGTTTCTTGTATTTCCCGGTAAGGCGGGCAATGCCGGAGAGGGTCTTGCCGCGGGCGGTCTGAGAGTCAATTTTCCCTTCACCTGTAACTACAAGGTCTGCCTCTTTTAGATGTTCTTCGAATCCGACTGCCTTGAGAATAAGTTCTACTCCGCAGGTAAGCTCTGCATCAAGGAAGGCGGTGAGTCCGGCCCCTAGTCCTCCTGCCGCGCCCCCGCCGGGGATGCCCAGGACATCCCTGCCCAGGTCCTTCTTGATAATCGAGGCGAAGTGAAGGAGCGCTTCATCAAGCGTCTCTGCCATCTGTGGGGTGGCGCCTTTCTGAGGACCGTATGTTTTTGATGCGCCATTATCCCCGCACAACGGGTTTGTTACGTCAGAGGCAACGATAATTTTGATTTTTTTAAGCGCCGGATTAATGCGGTCGGTCTTAATAGAGGCGAGTCTTATCATCTCTTCCCCTCCAAATCCAATCTGGTGTCCGTCCGGGTCGAGAAGTTCTGCCCCGAGCGCCTGCATACAGCCGCTGCCGCCATCGTTTGTGGCGCTTCCTCCGAGCCCGATTATTAATCTTTGGGGGTTATGGAAGGAGGCGAGTTTTATCAGCTCCCCTACACCATAGGTAGTGGTGATGAGAGGGTTTCGCTTGTGCTCAGGGATGAGTGTGAGCCCTGCGGCAGATGCCATCTCAATGACAGCTGTTCTTTTATCGCCGGACATCCCATATAGGGCGTCAACCTTCTCTCCCAGCGGTCCCGTGACATGCCCCCTGTGTGTTTTGCCTCCCATCGCGTTTATAAGCGAGGCGACCGTCCCCTCTCCCCCGTCAGCCATCGGTAATTTCTGGACTTGAACGGAGGGCATTGCCTCTCTTATCCCTTCTTCGATGGCCTCTGCCGCCTTTTCTGCAGACAGATACCCCTTAAATGAATCAGGGGCAATTAAGATTTTCATCTTATAGTTTCAATCAGCTCTGTAGTTGCCTCATTTATTAGCCCGATGAATCGGGCAACTACATTTGTGAACAGATAGTTCACAGAGCATTTACCTTTTATTGTCTTATGGAATCTGCTAAGGCAGTGAGGGTTTCTGCATTCTTCCCGAAGATTGCGAGGGACCTTTTGCCGCATTCAAGCAGCTCCTCTACCTTTGCCTGCGCAGCGCTGAGGCCAAACCGCCTTGCATAGTTTGGCTCATCTGATTTGGTTTGGACATCGCGGATATCATCTGCAATCTGGAAGGCAATGCCAATGTTCCTGCCAAAGGATGCGAGGCTGCCTAACGTCTTTTTATCTGCCCCTGAGAGGATGGCGCCGGCCTCAACCGATACGGCAATGAGAGAGGCTGTCTTGTGGGCGTGGATGTAATTCAGCCCTTTTTTGCTGATAACGGCTTTCCCATGCATCTCGATGTCCATTAACTGCCCGCCAATCATTCCCTCTGTCCCAATTGCCTCTGATATTTTCCGAATTACCTTCAAGACAGCGCGGTCTTCTATTTCCTCGAATTTGCTGTTTTCGGTTAATAATCCGAATGCCCTGCTTAGCAGTGCATCACCTGTTAGAATCGCAGCTGCCTCGCCAAATTTGCGATGGAGCGAGGGCTTTCCCCTTCTATAGTCATCGTTATCGATAGCAGGAAGGTCATCGTGGATTAGTGAGTAGGTATGAATGAGCTCAATCGCACAGGCGGCGGGCAGGAGACTCCTTGCCTTTCCTCCAGCCGTCTCCCCGCCTGCGATGGCAAGGATTGCCCTGAATCTTTTGCCGCCGGGAAAGAGACTGTATCTCATTGCCTTGTGAATCTTTGGCGGGTATGTTTTGCCGGATGGGATATATCGGGCAAGGGCCCTCTCGACCATTTTTTTGTAACCATGAACGCTTACCATTTTTTTACTTCAAAAGGTTCTGTCTTTACTGTGCCGTCTTCGGCATGGACTAATATCTCTATTTTTTTCTCTGCCTCTTTCAGCCTTTTGCTGCAGGTTTCAACAAGTTTCCTCCCCTCTTCGTACATCTTTAGCATTTTCTCGAGCGGGATATCGCCGGTCTCAAGCTGGGTAACAATTTTTTCTAATCTTGTAAAGTGCTCTTCAAAGTTTGGTTTAGTCATCCTGCCTCCTCTCCTTTATCTCCGAAACAAAACCCCCTTGAGATAATTTTACCTCGATAAGGTCGCCTGCCTCAACCTGGCATGCGCTCTTTAAGAGCGTTCTCTCCGGCAGTTTAAAGGATATGCTGTAGCCTCGATTTAAGATGGCAAAGGGGTTGATGCTGCTCAATTTCCCGGAGATGCCCTTGAGTTCGCTTTTTCTCAGCTCAACCGAGTGTCTCAGGCTCATTTCCATCTTCTCAAGATACTCATCTGTTGTTTGCTGATGTTGGCGGATTTTTTGCAGGAGATACCTGGGGCTGAGGCTGTTGTTCAGGCGGGATAATTCACCTTTCGCCCGGGAGATGATATTACCTGCGCAGTAAAGCAACCTTTCAGCGGCTGTGCGAACCTTTTCCTGCAGTGAGTTTCTATCCCCTATCGCAAGCTCGGCGGCGGCTGAGGGAGTGGGTGCGCGGACATCGGCAGCAAAATCGCAGATTGTGTAATCAATCTCATGCCCGACAGCGGAGATAACCGGGGTTTTGCAACGGTAGATGCATCTGGCTATAACCTCTTCGTTGAATGCCCATAGGTCTTCAACGCTGCCCCCGCCACGCCCAACAATTATAACGTCCATCTGCCCTATGCGGTCTAGTTCTTCTATTGCCTGCGCTATCTCTTCTGCTGCCCCCTCTCCCTGAACACGGGCTGGATTTAGAAGAACCCGGACATTGGGAAACCTGCGCTCGAGGACATTCAGGATGTCGCGTATGGCGGCCCCTGTTGGAGATGTCACCACCCCGATAGAGCAGGGAAGTAGTGGTATGCCTTTCTTCAGGTCTGCCCGAAAAAGCCCCTCCTCCTCTAATTTTTTCTTCAGCTGTTCAAATGCCAGCTGAAGCGCGCCCCTGCCCTTTGGCTCGGCAACTTCAGCAATTAGTTGATAGTCTCCCCTCTTTTCATAGACGCTTATCTGCCCGTGAAGGATTATCTGGAGGCCGTCTTCAAGCTTAAATTTGAGATGCCGGTTTACGCCCCTGAACATAACGCACCTGAGCTGGCCGTCTGCATCCTTCAGTGTGAAGTAGATGTGACCTGAAGAGGGCTGCCGCAGATTCGAAACCTCACCTTCCACCCAAATATCCGTGAAACGCGCCTCCAGAATCTCCCTGATATTTCTGGTAAGCTGGCTGACAGTGTAGATATGCTTTTCCCTCATCCCAGCTTTCTCCGAACTCTTTCAATCTTTGTTGCCTTTCCTGTCTCTTCATCAAGTTCGAGAACTACCCCGCATAGGCATATGCCTGCGCTGGCTGCCTCAAAGTGGATGGGCATCTGGAGGAGAAATCGTTTGAGGGCGAGTTCTCTTTTCGCCCCAATGACCGAATCAAGTGCCCCGCTCATCCCTACATCGGTAATGTAGGCTGTCCCGTTTGGCAATATTCTTTCATCTGCTGTCTGAACGTGGGTATGTGTTCCCAAAACTGCGCTTACAATACCATCTAAATACCAGCCTAATGCAGACTTTTCTGATGTCGCCTCCGCGTGTATGTCTACTATGATAAAACGGGTTTGTTCCCGGAGCTGGCGGGCAAGCCTCTGCCCTGTTCTGAACGGGCACTCAAGTGTGGGCATAAAGACCCGTCCTGACAGGTTGATTACCCCTATTGCCTGCTCGTTGCCGGTTTTTTTTATTGTCCAGCCAATCCCGGGAACCCCTTCCGGATAATTTGCTGGGCGAATGAGCCGGCTGTCCCAGCTTGTTTCCTTCACCATCTCCTTTTTGCTCCAGATGTGATTTCCCGAGGTCAGGACATCAAAGCCGTATAAAAACAGTTCCTGTGCGAGCTTTGGTGTTATCCCGATGCCACCTGCCGCATTTTCGGCATTTCCGATGCAGAAATCAATTTTTCTCTCTTCTGTGAGAGTCGGCAGGAGTTCTCTGCAGGCGCGGCGTCCTGCCTTGCCAACGATGTCACCGACAAATAAAATCTTTAGTGACCGTTCACGGTTCATAGAATTAGACCCTGAAACGAGTTCAGCATGACATTAGCGCGTGAGCGCTTATATTTTCTATTTGGCATAATCTACTGCCCTTGTTTCTCTTATGAGGGTTACCTTTATCTGCCCCGGGTAACTCAATTCCTTTTCTATTTTTTTGCTGATCTCATGGGCAAGGTTTACTGCCTCTGCATCACTTATTTTTTCCGGCTGTGCCATTATTCTTATCTCGCGCCCCGCCTGAATGGCATAGGACTTCCCGATCCCCTCAAAGGAGTTTGCTATTTTCTCGAGCCGCTCCAGGCGCTTTACATAGGTGTCTAATGTCTCTCGCCTTACCCCCGGCCTTGATGCTGAAATTGCGTCAGAGGCTTGTAAGAGCACAGCAAGGGTGGTCTTTGCATCCACCTCTTCATGATGGGCAAGGACGGCATGAAGCACAGATTCAGGCTCTCCGTTGCGTTTGAGTATGTCTGCCCCGATGCGGGCATGTGTGCCCTCTGTCTCTGCGTCAATTGCCTTTCCTATATCATGCAGGAGGCCTGCCCTTTTGGCTAACTTCTGGTCTATCCCCAGCTCCACCGCCATAATGCCCATCAAGTATGCGACCTCCCTGGAATGCTGAAGTACGTTTTGCCCATAGCTTGTTCGGTATTTCAAGCGCCCCAGTAGTTTTATCTCTTCCTGGGAAAGTCCGAGTATTCCTATATCAAAGGCAGCTTTCTCGCCTTCCTCCCGGGTGGTAACCTCCATCTCCCGGCTTACCTTGCCGACTACCTCTTCGATGCGCCCGGGATGTATTCTTCCATCGGTGACGAGCCGTTCGAGGGCAAGCCTGGCTATTTCCCGCCGGACAGGGTCGAACCCGGAGAGCGTAACTGCCTCCGGTGTGTCGTCGATGATGATGTTGATGCCGGTGGCTGTCTCGAAAGACTTGATGTTTCTTCCCTCCCGCCCGATTATTCTGCCTTTCATCTCGTCGTTGGGGAGGGATACTGTAGAGGCAGTCGTTTCAATTACCTGTTCGGAGGCACACCTTTGAATTGCAAGGCTGATTATCTCTGCGGCTTTCTTCTGGGCGGTCTGCTTTGTTTCTTCTTCAATCCGCCTGAGGATAACAGCGGATTCCTCTCTCAGGTCTCCTTCTACCCTTTTGAGGAGTAAGTCCTTTGCCTCGGAGACACTGAGTCCTGAGAGTTTTTGCAGGCCCTCCCGCTCCTTTGCAATGATGCCACTTAGCTCTTCCCTGAGAAAGGTCTCTTTTTTCCGGAGCTCCTCGGACCTGCTGTTGAGCTCACCCTCTTTCTTTTCTACAGAGTCGAATCTTCTCTCTAAATTTTGCTCTCGCTGGGATAATCTGGCTTCAACTCTAACTATTTCCTGCCGCTTTTGCCTTGCCTCTTTCTCGGAGCGGGCCCTGGCTTTATAGAGCCTGTCCTTTGCCTCAAGCTCCGCCTCTCGTCGTTTTGTGTCGGCTTGTTTCTGCGCCTCTTCGATGATGTGTCTTGCCGACTGATGCGCTGACCTCCTCTTTCTTTCTATATAGTATTTTCTGAGAAGGTATCCTGCAGCAAGAGACGCACAGGATACCGGTGCTATCCACAGTGTATTTATCAAGGTAATCTCCTCCATTTGGCATATAATCGTTGTTCATCTTAAGCTACCGTCACTCGCATTATCTCTTCCAATGAGGTCTTTCCGCTCAATACAGCTTTGATGCCTGCCTCATACAATGTTTGCATCTTCTGTTCCTTAGCCACCTCGTAA
The DNA here is from genome assembly GCA_965370485.1 of uncultured bacterium. Taxonomy (GTDB): domain Bacteria; phylum NPL-UPA2; class JAUVJM01; order CBDUUU01; family CBDUUU01; genus CBDUUU01. Next base: position 4,610 of record CBDUUU010000005.1, on the reverse strand, counting down.
ACCTTGCCTGCTGGGGCACTTGCCGCAATAAGCTCCTTAATTTCAGGTGTTATAGGCAGAAGCTCTATAATAGAAGACCTTCCTTTGTAGCCGGTTCCTGCGCACCGGGTGCAGCCCTGCGGCCCATATGCCAGGGGACCTTCATGGTCCTCCGGGATGAAATGTTCGATATTTTTGTGCAGTTTTTCAGGCAGCTCAACAGGCCTTTTGCACTGTGGGCATAGTTTCCTTACCAACCGCTGTGCCTGGCACAGGTTTAGAGAGGCGGACAGCATAAATGGCTGTGCCCCCATATCCAGCATGCGGAAGATTGCTCCCACTGCGTCATTTGTATGCAGTGTGCTTAGAACCAGGTGTCCGGTGAGGGCGGCCTTAATCGCTATGTCTGCTGTCTCACCGTCTCGAATCTCTCCGACCATAATGATGTCCGGGTCCTGCCGCAGTATAGAGCGCAGGCCGCTGGCAAAGGTCAGCCCTATCTTTGCATTTGCCTGCACCTGATTGATGGCATACAGGTCATACTCCACAGGGTCTTCGAGAGTAATCAGGTTTACGTTCTCTTTATTGAGCAGGCTGAGCGCTGAGTAGAGCGTTGTTGTCTTCCCGCTGCCTGTGGGGCCTGTCACGAGTATAATCCCGTTGGGCTCTTCTATTGCCTCTATGAATGTCTTCTTCTGCTTTTCATCGAAGCCGAGCGCCGTGAAATCGAGCTCAAGGCCTTCCTTGTCTAAGATACGCATAACGACCTTCTCGCCGTGGTGAATGGGCAGGATAGATATGCGGAAGTCAATTTCTCTCCCGTCTACATTTATCTTCATCCGCCCGTCCTGGGGGATTCGGTGCTCTGCAATGTTCAGGTCGGACATTATCTTGATTCGCGAGCAGATTGCCGAGTACATAGCTATGGGAGGGGAGCTGATTACCTTCAGCTGCCCGTCCAGACGGTATCGCAGACGAAAGACGTTTTCATATGGCTCGAGGTGAATGTCACTTGAGCCCTCCTTGATGCCTGTGTGAAGCATCGTATCAACCAGCCGGATGATTTCTTCCTCTCCGATTGCCTTTGTTTGCGTGTATGACTTGGTTTCCCCTGAGGAGGCCTTATCCAGCTTTTGCATCATCTCTTCGAGTGTCTCTTTCTCTTCTCCTTCCTCTTCTTGTTTTTTCTCCTCGACCTCTTCAACGACCTGATTGCTTGCCTTGTCTATTGAGTCTTTGATGTTGCCGGCGGTTCCTACCATTATCGATATGGAGCCAGAGTTTGCTATCTCTTTCACCCTGTCCTGCACCTGCACGTTTAACGGGTCGGCAGAGGCAATGGTTACCATCCCGTGGGTGAGAGAGAGCGGAGCTATCAGGAGGCTTTTTGCCATCCCCGCCGGAACTGTGATTAGCATATCTTCCGGGATGTGGTATCTGCGCAGGTCGATATACGGGAAGCCGGTTATTTCGCACATTACTGAGGCGATTGCCTCTTCGGAGAAGGCGTCTACCGACTGCAGCGCCTTATAGAGAGGCAGTCCCTTTTCTCTTTGTGTCTGAAATACCTTGCTTACAGTCTCTTCGGTGATGCCTTCCTGTGTAAGCAGGATTTCCTTTAGACCTTTCCTTTTTGCCATTTAAGCCTTCGCCCCCGGACTCGCCGCCGGGGGAGCCCCCTCACTTTTCTTCTCCAGCCAGACTGTCCTCATTATGTCTATGAAGTCCCGGGACGAGCACAGCACAGGGGCTATGCTCAGAGCAGTCATCTTGCTTATTTCCCCTATCGTTTCCTCATCAAGCGGGTCGACCATTGCAACGGTTAAATTCCTGCCCATTCTTTCGATGGGGAGGACGCATTTCATCCGGCAGTAGTCCTCCGGGATTAGCGCCAGGACATCCGGGTCAATGTCATAGACGAGTATCATCACATATGGGATTTGCGTATTTTTGATTGCATACCCCAGAACCCTCAGGTCTGAGATGTATCCCATGCTGATAAGGGATTGCACCTGGCAGTCGGTGCGAATGCCTCCCCTTGCCCGTGCGATCTGGGTCTCTGTTATCGCGCCCTCCTCAACCAGCATTTCTACAAGCCTGCTTCTCTTCCGCTCGGCCATTACCTCTTTTTAGGCGCCAGGCTGCCCAGTTCCTCATGAGCGGTTTTTGTGTCAATCCGAATCATCCCCTCATCGAGTATCTGCGCATTGATCAGTATCAGCAGATTTCTCTTTTTCTGAATGTTTCTTGCGGAGCTAAAGGCAATTCCAAGCAAGGGGATATCTCCGAGGAATGGGATCTTTCTGCGCAGTTCACTTGTATTTGTGGTAATAAGCCCGCCGATTACCAGCCACTGGTTGCTTTTCACGATTACCTCTGTTGTTGTCTCTCTCGTATTGATTATTGGCTGTGGCGGGTCGGTATCGGTGTCGCCTGAGTATTGAGTAAGCACAGGGTTAATCTTGAGATATATCTGGTCAGAGCCTACTTTTCGAGGCAGCATAGTGATGACTAAGCCCGCGCTGACAAACGCAACGCTGTCGTCGGTGACAGTGGCCCCTGAGTCTGTTACTGTCGTGGTTCGGGTTACAACGGGTAGTTGGTCGGCGATTGTCATCTTTGTCTCCACATTGTTCGTGGTGGTAAGGCGGGGAGCTGTCAGGACATTGGCAATGTTGCTCTGAACAAGTGCCTCTAACAGCATATCGAAGTCATAGCTTGGGTGCGTTAAGCCAAAGCTGAATGTTGTGGCGGCATCCGCCGCCTGCGTGAGCTCTGCCTTTACATTCTTTATGTCAAGGTCTCCGGCAATAAAATCAGCCATCCATTCTATCCCGAGCTTGTCGCTGACGTCTTTTGTTACCTCCACTATCCTTGCCCTGATTAGTATCTGAGGCGGCTGAATGTCTATCTCTTTTAGCAGTGAGGAGACATTCCGGAGCTGTTCCTCCGTTGCCTGGATGATGAGCTGGTTTGTTTCAGGGCACATTGCCACCTTACAGTTTGCATCCAGCACTCCCATAGTTGTCAACAGGCTGGAGGCGGCGGAGGGCTCAACATACCGGACCTCGAACGGCTGAAACCTCATATTCAGGGTTTCCTCTTTTTTCTTTTCTGTCTCCGCCTTTGAGGTGGTAAGCACCTCATAGTAATATTCGCCCCGTTTCAACATTGTGTATCCGTTGCTATTTAGCAGTGTCTCAAGCAGATTGTCTAAGGGCACGTCTTTTAGATGAGCCGTTATGGTACCGGTTATATTCCCCGCGCCGTAGAGATTGATGTTATGCTTTTTTGCGAGCATTGCGATTACCGTTCGTAAATCTGCGCCTATAAATTCAACCGAAACTCTCTTTTTCATCTTCTCGGGTTTGCCAATCTTTGTGCTCAGGATGGAGATTATCTCCCTGAGTCTTGTATTCTCGGATTCGATGGCTGATAGGTTTGCCTTGTTAGAAAGTTCCTCTCTGACGGGGATTGTCGCTGCCTGTGCCTTTTCTTCTTCCGGGAAGGCAGAGAAACTGCTCAGCAAAAGCAGTGTGACTAATAATAAACAGAGCATCACCTTTGCCCTGTCATATGATTCGGGATACTGAACCACTTCTTCCCTGTCATACTGAACTTGTTTCAGTATCTTCCCCTGCCTTGAATTTGACATTTTAACCGTTCTCAATAACCGCGAACTGTGAACCGTGAACACTTCTTATATTAATTTCTTTATCAGCGCAATGCTCTTTTCAGTGCCCTCATATTCATCCTTTTCACCGTCGTATTCTACGCATAACACACCGTTGAAATTGGCCTCTTTAATTGCCTGGATACAGCCCTCCATCTTGATGGTAGTTTCATTCCCTGCCTGGTCAAAGTTGCAGGTCTTTATGCGAATCATATGCGCCCGCGGGATTACCTTCTTGAACTCACTATATTGCAGCTCCTCAGTATTTTTATCAATGACAAGATAGGCCTTTATGTTAGGCTGGTTTATTTCATTCAGGATGCGGGTAACGACCTCGGCTGAGCCATAAAATCCGTTGTGGTTTTCCAGCAAGAGCGTAATACCCAGCATCTGGGCCGTGAATACAACCCTGCGAAACCCGTTGATCATCCCCATTATTGTTTTCTCGACAGAGGTGTCCTCTTCCTTTTCTTCCTCCTCCGCCCCGAGAGCCTTGTGTATACGCTCGAGTTCCTTTATCCTTTCTTCTACTATCTCTCCCCCCGTATGGACACGCATTGCCTTTGCCTCAAGCTTCTGGCAGACACGCATCCAGCGCCTGACCATATTCATATTCGGCTCTGTCAGCTCAGGGTCAGGGTCGTACATATGAGTTGCCCTGCCTTCTACATTTGCCTCGCAGAGGATGTTGAGAAGCTCCATCTTCTTGCCTGCCAGTGTCTTCTTGATGGTCTCCAGCTCCGCAGGCAGGATAGACTTGACATTATTCGAGCCAATTTCTACGCACTCGACGCCATACCTCTCCTTAGCGACATTGATGAATTCAACAAGATTCAGGGCGCCCCCTCCGATTGCCCGTTTAAAACTCCACGAACTGATTGCTAATCGCATCTCTACCTCCCTTTCTAATCAAGTATGCCTCATGGGCTTCATCGCCCGTCTTCGGGCACAATGAGCA
>CBDUUU010000004.1:0-11806 GCA_965370485.1 uncultured bacterium | reverse complement strand
ATTAGAGGAGCCTGTCTTCAGGCGCTTCCCGGCTGTGGAAAGGGCGAAGATTCATCTTGTCGATCTGTGCGATGGGGCGGCGGTGATGACCGGCAGCGGTCCAACTGTATTCGGGTTGGTCGAAAGCGAGAGGGAGGCAGTCGGAATTAGAGACCGCCTCGCGGGGAACTTGAAAAAAGAGAGCATCTGCGTGAGAAAGTCATTGTCTCAGAGAAGTTAAAAGGAGGACAGCGAAGATGGAAATCACCGAGGTAAGGGTCTATCCGCAGGGGAGTGAAGATGGCAAGCTAAGGGCATATGCATCAATCATATTTGACAATGCCTTTCTGGTGCGTGATTTGAGAATAATCGATGGGAAAAAGGGATTATTTGCCGCAATGCCAAGCAGCAGGCTGAGACTGCCCTGCCCCAAATGCAGGTACAAAAACACAGTTAACAATAAGTTCTGCAGCCAGTGCGGGCAGCCCCTGGATCTTCAGAGCCCCTCCCAGGAAGGTTCATCTGAACCCAGGAGTGAGCACAGGGACATCGCTCACCCGATAACTTCCGAGATGCGGGAACACATTCAGAAGAAGGTTCTGGAGACATACAAGGAGAAGATACAGCAGGCCCCGGAGGAAGCAACCGCTTGAAGAATTCTGGGGCGTCGTCAAGTGGTAAGACACAGGACTTTGGATCCTGGATCGGAGGTTCGAATCCTCCCGCCCCAACCATGTAAAGACGTCAAGAGAGAGGAGAGCCGGACTCTTATGACAGACAATCTTAAGCTATTTGCCGGAGGCGCCAACCTGCCTCTTGCCAAAAAGATAGCGCAGTACATCGGAACTCCGCTGGGGAAGGCAAAGATAGGTTCCTTCCCTGATGGGGAGGTAATGGTGGAGATAGGGGAAAACGTGCGGGGGGCAGACGTATTTATTATCCAGCCGACCTGTCCGCCTGTAAATCGAAATCTGATGGAACTCTTGATTATGATGGATGCGGTTCGGAGGTCATCCGCAAAAAGGATAACCGCCGTAATCCCATACTACGGCTATGGAAGGCAGGACAGAAAGGTAAAACCAAGGGTCCCAATAAGTGCAAAGTTAGTCGCCGACCTGATTACCGCCGCAGGGGCACATCGGGTGCTTACAATGGACCTGCACGCAAACCAGATACAGGGGTTTTTCAATATACCGGTGGACAACCTCTTTGCCTTCCCTGTGCTCCTTGACTACTTCAAGAAGAAAGAGATTCAAAACCCCGTGGTTGTCTCCCCGGATCCCGGCGGCGTGGAAAGGGCAAGGGCATTTGCCAAGAGATTAAACGCATCAATGGCCGTCATTGACAAGCGGCGCGGTGAGCACGGTGAGCCCGAGGTTATGCATGTAGTCGGCAGGGTTTCAGGAAAAAACGCAATCATCGTAGATGATATGATTGACAAAGCGGGGACACTCGTAGAGGCAATAAAAGGATTAAGGCAGGAAAATGCGGGTGAGATTCGCTATCTGGCCACCCACGCTATCCTCTCGCCCCCCGCAGAGGAGAGGATAAGAAATTCCGAGCTCTCGGAGGTAATCGTTGCAGACACAATCCCGGAAAAGCGGATGGATAAACTTACTGTTCTTTCTGTTGCGCCGCTCCTTGGAGAGGCCATCAAGCGAATTCACTGTGAGAGCTCCGTAAGCTCGCTGTTTATATAATGGAAGAATTAGTCTTACAGGCAAAACCAAGGCAGGCGCAGGGAAAAGGCAGCTCGAGGAGGCTCCGAAAGAGTGGGATGGTTCCTGCCATATTATATGGGGAAGGCAAAGACCCGCTGCCGCTGAGCGTCCGCAGTGGTGAGCTCGAGAAGATTGTGAAATCTGCCGGGGAAAATGCGATTATCAGGCTCTCTATTCCCGAGGGAACTCCTGAGACAGCTATGGTCCGCCAGAAGCAGTATGACCCCTTAGAAGGCAGTCTCCTCCACATCGACCTTCTCAGAATCAATCTGACGCAGAAGGTCACTGCGAAGGTAACCGTGCGGCCCGTCAATGAGGCGGATGGCATCAAGGAAGGCGGCATATTGGAACATCATCTGTGGGAGGTAACGGTCGAGAGCCTGCCGCGGCAAATCCCGGAGGCGATTGAAACAGATGTTTCCTCTCTTCAGATTGGAGAATCAATACACGTCCGCGACCTGAGTGTCCCCGAGGGTGTAGAAATCCTTGACGACGATGCAGAATTGGTGGTCTCCGTTGTGCCGCCAACTGTAGTCGAAGAGGAGGCCCCTGCCCCCTCTGAGGAGGAGGAGAAGGGTGCTGAGCCTGAGGTAATCACAGAAAAGAAAGAAGAAAAGGGTGAGGGAGAAGCAAAGAAGGAATGAAGGCCATTATAGGCCTGGGCAATCCGGGCCCCAAGTTTAAGGGAACAAGGCACAATGCAGGCTTTTGTGCGCTGGAAGAAATTTCCGGGGCAAACGGAATCAGCCTGGGCAAGGCCAGACACGGCTCACTCTTTGGAAAGGGCAAACTTGGCCGCATCCCGGTTCTGCTTGCAAAGCCCGAGGTTTTTATGAATATGAGCGGCATAACGGTTAAGTCCATCATGCGCTATTACGGGATTAAGCCCCGGGACCTTCTGATAATCTATGATGAGGCGGCTTTACCCCTGGGCAGAATACGAATCCGCCGTGGGGGGAGCTCCGGCGGGCACAACGGGATGGAATCAATAATCAGACTAACGGGCTCGGCCGACATTCCGCGCCTGCGGCTTGGCATCGGCCGCAGGGATAAAAGCGCCCGAAGCAAAAGTAACCTTGCAAACTTTGTCCTCAGCAAGTTTGCAAGAGACGAGAGGGCACTGTTTGAAGAAATGACAAGACAGGCCAATACAATAGTTGTCTATATTGTCCAAAATGGTATAGTCAGGGCAATGAATGAATTTAACTAAAGGGGTAAGATGACAAATTATAATGGGGTATTCCTGTTCAGTCCGGATCTCTCCAATGAAGAGACAACCAAACTAAAAAAAGAGATTGAAAATGTCATAAGAACGAATGACGGTGCAATCGATGAATGGAAAGAAGCGGGCAAGAAAAGGCTGGCATACAGGATTAACAGAAAAGCCGAGGCGGTCTACTTCTATCTAAACTTCAAGGCACACCCCGCAGCCATAAGCAAACTAAATAAAGTCTGTGGTCTAAATACCAGGGTGCTGAGGCAGGTTATTTTCAAAAAGGATTCTTAAGGAGGCGAAATGGCAAGTATGAACAAGGTCTTTCTTATTGGGAATCTGGTCAGGGACCCGGAGCTAAGGTATATCCCCAGCGGAGAGGCCGTAGCAAACCTGCGGATTGCCGTCAATAGGGCCTATACAACAAAGGATGGCGAAAAGAAAAAAGAGACCTGCTTTATTACCGTGGTTGTATGGCGGCGGCAGGCCGAAAACTGCGGAGAATATCTCTCCAAAGGAAGCTCTATCCTTGTTGAGGGAAGACTGCGGGAGAGTCAGTGGGAGACAAACACCGGCGAGAAGCGCAGCAAACTTGAGGTAACGGCAAACACAGTCCAGTTCCTCGACCGCAAGCCCTCCCAAAAGGAAGGCGAAACCTCGGGCAGCGAAGGCGATGAAAAGCCGGCCAGTCCTTCATGGGGGATGAGCTCTTCTGCGGAGCCGGGAGAGGAATCGTAAGATGATTAGAAGAAAGCGCCGGGTAGAGAAAGGCGAGAGAAAAATCAGGCGGGAGAAAGTATGCAGGTTCTGCCGGGATAAGATAAAGGAAATCCCATTCGATGATGTAAAATTATTCAAAAACTGCCTAACCGAACGCGGGAAAATCATCCCGCGGCGTATCTCGGGAAACTGCGCAAAACACCAGAGAAAGCTCTCCAGGAGCGTAAAGCAGGCAAGAATACTGGGTCTCCTCCCGTTTACAGAAAAGTAGACGACATGAAGATTATCCTGAGAGAAAAAGTAGAAAGGCTTGGTGAGAGAGGACAGGTCATAGAGGTTGCCGACGGGTTCGCCCGCAACTTCCTGCTCCCAAAAGGACTGGCCCTTCGCGAGACAGCCTCCAATATAAAAAGGGCAAAAGAAGAAAGGCAGACGCAGGCAAACCAGGAGACAAAACTGAAGGAGGAATCTCTCAGGCTTGCCGAAAGATTGTCAAACCTCTCCTGCACCATCCCGATGAAGGTAAGTCAGGACGATAAACTATTCGGCTCAGTTACCCACGCAAGCATTGCAGACGCCCTTAAAAATGAGGGCATCGAGATTGACAAAAAGTCCATCCTGATCGAAGAGCCCATAAAAAAGCTCGGGGTATACCGCATCCCTATCAGGCTCCATCCCGAGGTGGATGCCACACTGAGGGTATGGGTAGAAAGAAGCGATGGAAGCTGAGCTGGTCCCGCCCCAGAACCTCGATGCAGAGATGTGCATTCTCGGCTCGATGCTTCTCGACGAAGAGGCAAAAAACAGGGCAATGGAGTTGCTATCGGAGGATAGCTTCTACTCTACCTCTCACAAGAAAATATTCTCTGCCTCAACGCAGCTGTCCGACAAAAACAAACCTCTTGACCTTATCACCCTGAGTGAAGAGCTCAGAAACAAAGGCATACTTGATGAGATAGGCGGCACATCATATCTGACAAACCTTCCCGAGTCCGTCCCAACCGCCTCTAACGTCGAATACTACGCGAATATTGTAAGAGAAAAGAAAAGCCTGCGCGACCTTATAAATGCCGCCTCCCGAATCATAGGTGAGGGCTATAAGAATCCTGAGGATGTGGATGCCTTTCTGGATAAATCCGAACAGGACATATTCAACCTTTCCCAGCAAAGAATCCAGCAGGATTATGTCCTGATAAAAGAGCTAATCCCCGAAAGCCTCGAGATGGCAGAAGCCCTCTCCCAGGACAAGCGTCTTATAACAGGGCTTGCCACAGGCTTTCACAAATTCGATGAGATGACCGCAGGCCTGCACCCGTCTGAGCTTATAGTCCTGGCAGGCAGGCCCTCTATAGGCAAATCCTCCCTTGCGATGAATATCGCGGTAAATGCCGCCATCAGGGGGCAAACACCCGTAGCAATCTTCAGCCTGGAGATGTCAAAAGAGCAGTTGGTCCAGCGGATGCTCTGCTCAGAGGCAAGGGTAAACGCCCACCACATGCGCACAGGCTTCCTGGATGAGTCCGCTTTCCCCCGGCTTGCCTCTGCGGCAGGACTTCTCTCGGAGTCACTAATCTTCATCGACGATACCCCCGGAATCTCCATATTCGAACTGAGGGCGAAGTCAAGGCGGCTAAGGGCAAAGGAAAAAATCGGGCTCATCATTATTGATTACCTCCAGCTGATGCAGGGAAGAGGGCGCATTGAGAACAGACAGCAGGAGATATCTGAAATATCTCACTCACTAAAGGCCCTTGCCAGAGAGCTAAGCATCCCTATCCTGGCACTCTCCCAGCTAAGCCGGGCAGTAGAGGCACGCACAGACCACAAGCCCCAGCTCTCTGACCTGCGGGAATCAGGCGCAATAGAGCAGGATGCAGACCTGGTGGCGCTCCTTGCAAGAGAGGACGCCTATGTGCAAACAGAAGAAAACAGGGGCAAGGCAGAGCTGAATATCGCAAAGCAGCGCAACGGTCCCATAGGGTCTGTTGCCCTGACATTTCTTATGGAATATATGCGATTTGAGACCCGCTCAGAAAGAGATACAGACTAATCGCCAAGTTAACGCAGGCTAAAGCCTGCGGCTACAAGGAAATTCCTATGCACTTTAATTATCAAAAGTATTCAGTGGTATGCATCTGAGGCAGCTACATGAAATTGTCGAAGAAAAAGTCCAGGTTTGTCTGCCGGGAGTGCGGGGCGGAGAGTGCAGGGTGGCTGGGCAGATGCCCTGAATGCAAGGCATGGAACTCGCTCGCAGAGGAGCAGACTGAAGAAACTGAGCAAAAGTCAGTTACTTCCCCCTCCGGTTCACCCGAGAGCATCTCCAGGATTGACATAAGCAAAGAGGATAGACTCACCTCCGGAATAGCGGAGTTTGACAGGGTCCTCGGAGGAGGCCTTGTCCCCGGCTCCGTGGTCCTGATAGGCGGGGAGCCGGGCATCGGCAAATCCACCCTTCTGCTTGAGGCAGGCCAGAGGTTCAGCCTCAAGGACATCAACGTCCTCTACATATCGGGCGAAGAGTCTATGAAGCAGATTAAACTGCGCGCCTCCAGGCTCTGCCTTACATCAGAAAAATTATACGTGGTCTGCGAGAGTCACCTGGAGGCAATTATCAAGCACATCCGGAATACGTCTGCCAGGGTCGCCATCGTTGACTCCATTCAGACTATGTACCGGGAAGATATCAGCGGAGGGGCAGGAAGCATCTCCCAGGTCCGGGAGGTGGGATATGAGCTGGTATGCCTGGCAAAGCAGGGAGGGATTTCTATCATCCTCATAGGACATTTAACGAAAGAGGGCTCAATAGCAGGCCCGCGCCTCCTGGAACATATGGTCGATACTGTGCTTTATTTCGAAGGCGAAGAGCAGAGAAACTACCGAATCCTGCGCTCCGTAAAAAACCGCTTTGGCTCCACCAACGAGATAGGAGTCTTTGAAATGACCGAGAAGGGTCTAATAGAGGTCCCAAACCCATCCGAGATATTCCTTACCGAGCATCCCCGGAACATCGCCGGCTCAGTGGTAACTGCCTGCCTTGAGGGAAGCCGAACCTTTCTTGTGGAGCTGCAGGCACTCGTCAGCCCGACCAGCTTCGGTATGCCCAGAAGAACAGTAAGCGGCGTTGATTACAACCGCGCTTCCCTTCTACTTGCTGTGCTCGAGAAAAGGGGAGGGTTAAGGCTCCAGAACCAGGACATCTTTATAAATGCGGCGGGCGGCGCGCGCATCACAGAGCCGGCGGCTGACCTGGCAATAGCCGTCGCCGTGGCATCAAGCCTCAAAGATGCCCCTATCCCGCATAAAACAGTGGCTATAGGAGAGGTGGGTCTTGGCGGGGAAATCAGAGGAGTAAAGGAGGTGGAAAAACGCATAAAAGAGGTAGAGAAGCTTGGCTTTCTCAGATGTCTCATCCCTCAAAGCAGTTCAGGGGCAATAAAATCAGCACATACCATCGAACTCATCCCTGTGAGCAATATCACACAGGCGCTTAAATCAATTCTCGGCAAATAATACCTATCCTTTGTCATGCTGAATTTATTTCAGCATCTCCGTTTCAATTTATTTCAGCATCTCAATAACCGAATTAGACCCTGAAACAAGTTCAGGGTGACATTAGCGCTTACCAGCTATTTATATACCCTGGGGACCCTTTTGCCTATTCCCGTGATGACTACACGCTCTATCGTGTTAATCCGGCAGGCCACTTCCTCCGCAGTAATCTCATCCGAACCCTGCCTCCCTATTAAAACCGCCTCGTCCCCCTTTTTCACGTCTAAATCTCCTGCATCAACCATCACCTGGTCCATACAGACACGCCCGACTATCGGAAGTCTCCTGCCCAGAACCAACACCTCTCCATTATTAGAGAGATATCTGCTCAGCCCGTCCGCATATCCCACAGGAAGCACAGCAATGGAGGTCTGCTTCTCTGTGACATAGGTTCGCTCGTAACCGATGGGGGTCTGGGGCGGCACCCTCTTAACAAAAACTATCCGCGTCTTAAAGCTCAGGACAGGCTTAAAATCATCCAGGCCTCCAAGTCCGTATACAATAAAACCGGCTCTTACCATATCCAGGTGGCTCTGGGGATATTCCAGAATAGCCAGGCTATTAGCAATATGACTTATTGGAATATTAACCCCTTTCTCCCTTAACTGAGACAATACCCTCTTAAACCTATTTAGCTGCTCAGTGGTAAAGGCAGGCTCTTTCCCGAAGCTGGAGGAGAAATGAGTATAAATCCCCTCTATCTCCACATCGTCCAGCCTCGATATCTCTCCCGCAAAATCAGCTGCACCCTCAGGGAAAATCCCAATCCTGCCCATCCCCGTATCTACCTTTATGTGAATCCTTGCCTGCTTCCCTGCCCTTTTAGCCTCCCGGGACAGGGCAGAGGCCATCTCCTTTGTGCAGACAGTCTGGGTCAGGTCATATCCAACTATATCCTCTGCTTCCTCAACCATTGAGCAGCCAAGAATCAGGATAGGCGTCTTTATGCCGCCCTTACGCAGCAGAATGGCCTCATCCAGCATAGCCACTCCAAGATAATCAATCTGCGCCGCATCAGCCGCCTTTGACATCTCCAGAATCCCATATCCGTATGCATCTGCCTTGACCGTGAGCAAGACCTTGACCTTCTTATCTATTTTTTTCCGAATCCGCCTTATGTTATCCGAGAAAGCACCTAAATTTATTTCCGCGTATGTTGGTCTCAAGGCAGGATTCTCTCTACCAAAAACTCATCTTGGTGGGCCCGGTAGGATTCGAACCTACGACCGACGGATTATGAGTCCGCTGCTCTGACCAGCTGAGCTACGGGCCCTGTCGCTTTTCTCCTCTATATTACACATAACCCTATTGCCTTGCAAGGGTTTTTTCAGTAATGTTTTTTCACAAAAAACTCTTCCTGTTTATGAGATAACAGTAGTATAATATCCTTTGATATGGGCGATAACAGAAAAAAGGCAAATGGCTCGCTGGTTCTGGTAGGGATAGTCAACCGCCGGAAGGATATGGACATTGCCGTCAAGAATCACTGGTATCGCATCCCGGTGAAACATGCCCCCAAGCGCCTGCCTGCATATCTTGCTTTCTATCAGACGCGCGCCTTTGGCAAAAAAGGAAAATCAATAAGATATTATGCCCGGGTAAGGTCATTTTCCACGGTCCGGAGGCGGGAATTGCTTCCTGATGAAAGAGACAATCCCCGCACGAACGAATACTATTATAAATTCAGTCTGGATAAGGTAAGGCAAACAAATCGAATAATCCGCAATGATAGCCGCAGGCGGATAAGTTTTGGCTTTACCACTATGGCAAAGCTGAGAACATCAGCTCTTGTATGCCAGTTGTTTGGCATAGCGCCTCTTGAAGATATAATGCGCCGGGCACTTCAGAAAAGGGGTCTCAAGGCAGTGCATGAACACTGCATAATGGAAGATGGGCGCTGCCGCTACCGGCTTGACTTCGCCATTTTCTGCCATCAAGGAAAAATAAACCTGGAATGCGATAACGAGAAGTGGCATTTAACACGTCAACACCGTATCTACGACAGGAAACGTGACCAATACCTGAAGAGGCGCGGCTGGGTTATCCTGCGTCTACCAGGCAGGAAGATGCAAAGTGACATAAACGCCTGCCTGAAAAGGATAGAGAAGGTTATAAATGAACTGGGCGGACTCACATCCTGATTTTCTCCATTATTATTTGACAGATTTCTGTAAGTGCGATATGCTCCCCTAAAGCAACAGTTTCAAAATGAAGGTCAGGCGATTGGAGGTCACTGGTGAAAACGCTATCTTCTGATACACACACAAAGGCTGAGCAATTTCATATTGAACTGATTCGCAACGCGCCTATCTTTCGGCGGCTGCAAATGGTTGCTTCTTTGGTTAAAACCACACGTCGGTTATCCTGGCAAGGAATCTGTGAGCGTTACCCTGATGAGACAATGGAAACACGCACACAACGATTTATTTCCCTTCTATATAAAGATGCATCTTTATCTAAGCGAATTAGGGATATGATAGCAAGAAAAGGGACCCGATGAAATGAAACCTCCTGACATTATTGAGATTAGCCTCAAGGTCATAAGGGTTTTCGAAAAGCTTGGTATTGCTTATCATATAGGCGGCTCTTTAGCAAGCTCTGCCTTTGGTGTTGCTCGCGCAACATTGGACGTGGATATTGTGGCTGATATTAAATGGGAACAGGCATCCCCTATTGAAGAATCCCTGAAAGAGGAATTTTATGTGGATGCGGAGATGATTCGTGATGCAATAGAGCACTGGTCATCTTTCAACCTCATCCACCTTGAGACGATGTTTAAGGTAGATGTATTTGTTCTCAAAAACCGGCCTTTTGATATGCAAGCTTTTTTACGGCGACTTCAGAAGCCCGTTTCGGAAGACAGCTCGCAACAACTTTTCTTTGCCACACCGGAAGATATTATTCTTAATAAACTGGAGTGGTACAAGATTGGAGGGGAGACATCAGACCGTCAATGGAATGATGTGCTGGGTGTTTTGAAGGTACAAATGGCGCAGCTTGATATGATCTATCTTAAACAATGGGCCGGAGAACTAAGCATTTCTGACTTATTAGGAAAGGCGCTCGGCGAGGCAGGGTAGAAAACAAGCCACCCCTAAATAGTCAAAGAACTATCGCATCCAAAATCCCGAAAATCCAAAATGTTTTTTCACAAAAAACTCTTCCTGTTCATGAGATAACAGTAGTATAATGTTATTATTTGACAAATTTCTGTAGGTGCGATATGCTCTCCTATACAGAGTATTGCGAACCTAAAGGGGGATAGAAGTATGAAAATAGTGATTTCAAGCGGGAAGGGCGGGACGGGTAAAACCTTCGTCTCTACGAATATAGCGGTGAGCCTGGCTGATTGCGGAGAGACGGTGTCCTATCTTGACTGTGATGTCGAAGAACCTAACGGACATCTTTTTTTGAAGCCGGAAATCGAAAAAGAAGAGGATGTAGAGATTCTCTCGCCTATGGAGGTTGATGAGGAAAAATGTATCCACTGCGGAAAATGTGCACAGGTCTGTAATTATAATGCCATAGCCGCGGTAAAGGATAAAGTGCTTTTCTTTCCGGAGCTATGCCATGCGTGCGGGGCATGTAAGATCGTCTGCCCCGTAGATGCAATCGTCGAGAAAAGAAGGAAAATAGGAATCATCAGGCATGGGAAAAGCGGGAATATCGATGTTCATTATGCGCTTCTTGAAACTGCTGAGGGCGGCATGTCTCCGAGACTGGTCAAAAAGGTTAAGGCGTATGCGGGAGGAGGTATAAATATTTATGATTCTTCCCCCGGAACTGCGTGTCCTGTCGTAGAAACCGTGAAGGACGCAGATTTATGCGTGCTGGTTACCGACCCGACCCCTTTCGGTGTCAACGACCTGCGGCTTGCAGTGAATATGTGCAGGGAAATAAATCAGGAACCGGTTGTACTGGTCAACCGTGCTGAATATAGAAATAGTGAACTAAAGGAATATTTAAGAGATGCAAACCTGCAACTTTTAGGGGAGATTCCGGATGATAGAAAAATAGCGCAGGTTTACTCTGTTGGTGATATTGTTGTTGAGAAGCTTCCTGAATATAGAGAGTTATTCCGGACTATTGCCGGGGAGATGAAGAAGAAGGCAAAAGAGAAAAGAGTTGTAGGAAAGGTGGTCCGGACAGAATTTCCGTCCGGTGGAATCACAAAGCTCGAGGCAGCTACTTCTGAGAGGAAACCGCTGGAACTTGTTATAATAAGCGGTAAAGGGGGAACCGGAAAGACATCGGTGGCTGCTTGTTTTGCGGCTTTAGCTGAAGACAAAGTGATTTCCGATTGCGATGTGGATGCGGCTGACCTGCATCTTATTGTACAGCCCGAGGTCCAGGAAAGGGGAACGTTCAGCGGCAGCAAGTTAGCTGAAATTGATGAGGCTAAATGCACCGGATGCGGAAGATGTATGGATGCGTGTAGATTTTCCGCTGTTGAGGAGGCAGAAGGCGGGAGGTGCCGTATTAACCAGATATCCTGTGAAGGCTGCGGGGTATGTTACCTTGTGTGCAAAGACGGAGCCGTGAAACTGAGTGATGCAATCAATGGAGAATGGTTCATATCAAAGACAAGATTTGGACCTATGACTCATGCAAAACTCCTGCC
>CBDUUU010000003.1:0-15468 GCA_965370485.1 uncultured bacterium | reverse complement strand
AGCTAAAAATGCCTGCCTCCAGGTATTATCCTGCTATCCCAACCACCCCCTGAGAAAAAAGGTCTATCTTGAGCTGACTTCTATCTATGACAAGGAGGGAAATTTTACCGGGGCAAGAGGTGTTGACAAATTGCTTATCTATGAGTTTCCTGATGATTCTGAGGTAGTTAAGGCAAAACTGAGAATTATTGATACCTATGAAAGAGAAAAGAAATACCGGGAAGCGGCAGAGCAATATGAGAAGTTTCTGCTTGAGTATCCCAAAGTCAAAGATGCTGATTATCTCTTCTTTAAGATGGGGCTGCTATATAAAAAACTGGGCAATTTGAGTAAGGCAAAGGAGATTTTTACTTCTGTATCTGAAGGGGGAAACAAGCTCTGGTCTAATAATGCCAGGGGAGAGCTCTGGCTGGAAGAAAGAAAAGGACCGCCTCCAAAGAACATTTACTATGCCGGAAGGGTTACATCTGCCCCTGTCATTGACGGAAAATTGGATGAAGACTGCTGGGTGAGGGCAGATAAGGCCGCCGGTTATCTCCTGGCCCCGGACGGAGGAAAGCCAACAGAAAAGACAAAGAGCTTTCTTCTCTATGATGAAAACTATCTCTACATCGCCTCCATCTGTTATGAGTCCAGAATTGGAATGCTTAAGACAAGGGTAACTAAGAGGGATGGCAAAGTATGGGAGGATGATTCTGTTGAATACTTTATAGATATCAACAGGGACTACTTCACCTATTATCAACTCATAGCGAACAGCATTGGCGCCAAATATGATAAGGAATGCGGAACCATGCGTGATGCCGGCTGGGACTGCCAGTGGAAGGCAGGAAGTCTGGTTGGAAGAGGCTTCTGGAGCTGTGAGACAGCTATACCATTTGCCGGCTTAGAGGTCTCTCCCCCCGAAAAAGGCGAAGTCTGGGGAGTTAATCTTGCAAGAAATATCCGCACCATCCCTAAGAGTGAGTATGCCGCCTGGTCCGGGCACGACGGCCACAATCCTGAAAGTTTTGGATATCTGATATTTTTATAATGGTCTTATGAAAACATCCTTTATGGCGCGCGGCTTCCCCTTCACCTTTATGGCAACTACACAGTCATAGACGTTTGGGGGGCTCTCCGGAAGACCGGAGATGATGAGCCTGCCATCATTGGCACGGCTGATCTTCAGCTTTGAGCTTGAACCAAGGAGCTTAGCGGAGCTCACCCTGTTTGCCACCCCTGCAACACAGACCTCTCTTCCCGGCCATCGGAATATATGGAGATAAACGACGTTGCCCTTTGCCGTAGTGGCCCCTGCCATACCAGGCAAGATGGGGCAGCGCTCCGAGCCATAGACGGCCTCGCCATTTACACCTAAAAACCTGCCTATTTCCTTCAAGCGGACCCTCTCCTCTTTACGCACCGTTCCATTGGGCCTCGGGCCAATATTCAGGAGGAAATTGCCCTCTCCGGCTGCCGTTGTAACAAGGTGCTGAATCAACTGTGCAGACGTCTTAAGATTCGGGTTATTTTTTATATAGCCCCATCCACACTGGTCACCTATGGTCATACAGGTCTCCCATACCCGTCCCTTCTGGGAGGCTGTGGTAAAATGCTCCGGGGTGTCTACATCCTCATCGAGGCCTGTGCGGTTGTTTATGATGATGTGCGGCTGGCATTTCCTTACCATGGCATTGAGCTCTCCGGCACGCCAGAATCCGGCAATCTGCGGGGATCCCCCCTGCTTCTCGAGTGTCCGGGTAAGCTCTATACCGGGAACCCACTCCCCGTCATAAAAGAGGTAATCTATCTTTCCGTAGTTTGTCATCAGCTCCCTGACCTGCGCATGTGCCTGCTCAATCATAGCCTCCGCACTTTTTCTGTATTTTTTTCGGTTAAAATAGCCGGGGAACCTCCAGTCGAGCAGGGAATAATAAAAGCCGACCTTTAGCCCTGCCTTTCTTGCCGCTTTTACATATTCGGCAGCAAAGTCACGCTTTGAGGCTGTCTTCACGCTGGTAAAGTCGCTCACCTTGCTGTCAAATAGACAGAAGCCCTCGTGATGGCGGGTGGTAAGAACAACATATTTCATACCTGCCTCTTTTGCCAGCTCAATCCAGCTCCCGGGAGAAAAACCCTTTGGCGGGTTAAATCTGTTGGCCAGCTCTGCATATTCCCCTCTGGGAATCCTTTCCCCGTACATCACCCACTCCCCGCGCTCAAGAACAGAATAAAGTCCCCAGCTGATAAACATACCAAAACGCGCCCGGTGAAACCATCTAAGCCTTTTCTCTTTCACATTCATTTGCTTGCCTCCTTATATGGTCTTTTCTGTTTTGCGTTTTTTAAAAGGTTAATTGAACTCCTTGCTCCCCTGTTATAAATGCAATTACATTCCATAATGCCGGGCAGGTGAAACTACCGATAATAAAACCTATAAAACAGGGAACCAGCTTGCGGTAGGCCTTAGGCCCTCCATACCTTAGAATCAGGGACTTCAACAGCCACCCCAAGAAAAACGAAGGCCATGCCCATTGTATGGGAGTGGTATAGCCTATGACTGCCCCGGCAGGATGAAAAGGCCACCAGACAAATCTTGCCCTCATGAGTGTAAGAAGAAACATAAGGAACGCCCCCAGACCAAAAAACAAGAACCGCCTGAAGTCAACATTAAGCGGATGGATGATGTAATTCTTCGCCCAGCTAAAGGCCATATCAGGCATCCCCCTAACAGGCCATCCAAAACAGTTTATCCCGCCATGTGTATATGCTATTGTGAAGACAGCCCAGATAGAGCAGGCAAGGGAAATCAAGATGCCCAGGGAGATAGCCAGAAAGACCTTTCTCCCCCTTACTCCCTTTGACTCAACTGCCTTTAACCCCTGAGAGGTGGCGGCCATTACCGTATTCTGTATATCTGAGGAATAGGCCAGGCTAAACCCAATTGCAACAGGCCCTCCCGGGCCTATATGCGCGCCCCCCAGGCTGTGAATCGCAAAGACCCCGGGGGCAACAGGGGACCTTGCCCACAATGTTCCCGCCTGGCAGGTCAGCTTAGAAAGGGCGGTAAAGATTACAAGGGCGGTTATGACAAAAA
The DNA here is from genome assembly GCA_965370485.1 of uncultured bacterium. GTDB lineage: Bacteria > NPL-UPA2 > JAUVJM01 > CBDUUU01 > CBDUUU01 > CBDUUU01. The sequence continues at coordinate 12,389 of CBDUUU010000003.1, read as the reverse complement.
ATATCGAGGCTGGGATAGAGAAGCCGGTGAACTTGACCAGGAAGATAAGCGCAATCGTCCCGGCTATTACCCCTATAACAGAGGCGCGGTAGGAGAGAATCTCCTTGCTGTCATCTATATCCTTATTCATAAATGCCTTTTGTATTACATCCCTCAGGTGAGAGCGGGCAAACCAGAAGGAGGAGGCAACAAATACAAAGAGTGCTCCCATCTGCTGAAAGGCTATAGACGGGGGTGCAGGCTGAGAATAGGGGTCCGTTATACCCAGGGAGAAACCTGTCCTGACAAAGAGCAGATGCTGGAAGAAGTAAACCAGACTGAACAGCCACAGGCTGAGAGAGACATCTTTACTTAGAAGAAAGGCAATCCCCAATACCTCGAATCTAAAAATGGCAAGAAGGGGAAATGCCCCTCCAAGAAAGGGAATTGATTTCCAAAAGGAGACTACAGGGAATGCGGGGAAATAGTGGTGTAAGGCGGACAGGCTCTGAAAGAAAAAGGGAATAGAAAAGCCAAGCCACATAAGCTTATTCTTGAAAAAGGAGGGGATGATAGAATCCCTTTCTTCCTCCATCATACCCAGAGGCACCTCCATCAGTGGATAAATCAGCCTCTCACGCTCCATCCACTGCTTTCGGAAGATGGACGATATGCATATCATAGTAAAGTAGAGGATTAAGAGAAAGGATACCCAGTAAAAGAGAGGCTTCATCCAGACACCCCAGGGGATAGAGGCACCACCGGGCAGACCCTCGAAAAAGGTTCGGACAGCCTCGCTATCCTGCGGGGTCAGCCATGAAGGGATACGGGAGTGAATAAGTTCGCCCCATCGATTCCCCGGCGTGGCATAGTAGCGAACCCCGGCAATAAGAAAGATAAACTGCATTGCAACCCCCCAGGCACCCGTAATAGCGCAGGAGACCAGCATCATAATAAATATCAATGCCAGCTCGCCGGTGCCAAGGGCAGACTTTCTGTTTATGAGCTTTAAAAGGCTGTTGACTACTAAAACCAGGACAAATAGGATGACAATTGCCGCCCCGCCGGAGGAGGTCATGAGAGAGCCAGCCACCCACATAACCCCAAAGGGCTCTCCCACACCTATAAGTGCAGATAGGACAGCGCCAATTACAAATGCCCTTATTGTAAAAGGGCTCTTAGAAAAAGAGAAGTTCATCTTTCTCCATTATACAACATTTCCCTGAATTCACAAGCCTCCCCGTCCGGGCCGCAAAAATACACAACCCGGACGCCGGGCCGAATCTCTGTGAGCCTGCCGAGTAGTTTTATGCCCTGCTCTTTTAGCTGCCGCACATGCCTATGAATGTCTGTAACCCTGAATCCTATATGAGTGAAGCCGTTATCGCACTGACGGTGACCGCGTGGAATTCCCTTTCCTACGGGATTATGATACTGAAACAATTCAAGCATGCCATCGCCAAGCTCAAGATGAACAACCCTGCATCTTGCCCCGGGCAGGCCGGTTATTTTCTCTATTCCCCCGCCTGAAAAGTCAGCCTCGAACACAACCTTCATTCCAATAATATCCCTGTAAAATGCCAGCGAGGTCTCCATATTGCCTACGCTCAATGCGGCATGCTCCAGGCAATGTATCATAGCTTTCCTTTTGCGCCCCTACGGATGATATCCTTTGCTGTCTTTAATGACGGCAGAGCGGCAGACTCAAGAACCCTTGATACAGGGTTCGGAATATCTGCCCCTGTAATTCTCTTTACGGGGCAATCAAGATAGTCAAAGAAACGGCTCTCGCATTCATAGGCAATGACCGTTCCGATGGAATTACTCCTCGGCGCCTGTTCGATTATAACAAGTGTATTGGTTTTGCGCAAGGAGCACCCTATTGTCTCATAATCAATGCTTGCAGGGTCAAGACTGCGCAGGTCAATTACCTCTGCCTCAATTCCCTCTGCGGCAAGCTCCTCTGCCGACTGAGCCGCCAGGGCTGCCATAGAAGAATAAGCAAGCACAGTCACATCCTTCCCTTCCCTTAATCTTTTTGCCTTACCCATCCGGACGTAGTAGCCGCAGCCGCCGGAAGGAATAAGCCCGGTTTTATCATAAAGCGCGTGATGCTCAACTATCAATACCGGGTCTTTGCTCTGCATAGCAGAATTGAAAAGCCCGATATAATCGAATGGGGTTGTCGGGGCAATTATCCTCCAGCCTGAAAACAATGCAAATAATGCCACAGGGTCCATCGAATGCTGCCCCCCATATCCGCAACCCGTGGCTATCCTGGTTCTCATAACTAGGGGCATGTCAACATTACCGCCATATATATAACGAAGTTTTCCAATGTGGTTAAATATCTGGTCAGCCGCCACGAGTACAAAATCAGGGAACATAATCTCCACAACCGGCTTTAAGCCGCAGATTGCCGCCCCGCATGCCAGGCCGCTGAATCCCGCTTCAGAGATTGGGGTATCGATAACCCGACCCGGATATTTCTGCGGCAATCCCCGGGTAGCCTGATAGGCGCCGCCGCCAAAGTGTGCTACCTCCTCGCCGATAACAAACACGCCCGGGTCCTTTTCTAACCAGTGCCCCGTTGCGGCTGCAATCGCCTCTACATACTTTACCCTTTCGGTCAATTCAAGGTCCTCTGCCTCAACAAACTGTATTCCGTTAAATTCCCTGCCATCGCTGCGAAGGCCCACTGTTAAAGACCCCGGCTCAGGCAGTGATAACTTAGTGCAGTAACCAACTGCCTGCCGGATGGCACTGCCGGCAGTCTCCGCAAGATGCTTATTCTCCTCCTCTGTAAGAAACTTGAATTTACACATTTTTCCGGGGAATATTTCGAGGGTATCACGCATTTTCCATTTCTCTTCCTCGCCCCTGTCACGGTATCCGAATGAACTTCCCGGGATACCGCCGGAATGGTGGAAGAAACGGTATGTCGTTGCCTCGATGAGATAGGGTGCACTGCCCGCGTGCAGGTCTCTGGCCGCTTCTTCGACAGCCATCTTCACAGCAAGGGGGTCTGTGCCGTCGACAACGCGCCCCTTCATCCCGTATGCCGCTGCACGCAGAGAGAGCTCCTGAATTGCCGATGCCTCTCTCACATGTGTGGCAACTGCATATAAGTTATTTTCGACGAGATAGATGATGGGCAGTTTCCAGAGCCCGGCAAGATTCAGTGCCTCATGGAATGCGCCCTGGTTTACAGCACCGTCACCAAAAAACGAGACCACTAATCTGTCTTCCCGTTTGTAACGCTGTGCCCAGGCGGCACCTGTGGCAATAGGTATTCCGCCGGCAACAATTGCATCCGTCCCTAAAACACCAATCTTCAGATCGCTGAGATGCATGGAGCCGCCCCTGCCGCCGCAGCATCCCTGCGGCAGCCCCATAATCTCAGCAAGAAGGGTATTGATAGAGCTCTGCATCTCAGAGGTAATCTCATCGGTTAAAGGGTTATAGCCTGCCGATGTGTGATATGCTAACGCCTTGGCAAGGAATTGGTGATGGGCACGGTGGGTCCCTCCTATCAGGTCAGAAGGACGGATGGCGCTCATTGCGCCAACCGCAACAGCCTCCTGCCCGATACTGCTATGCACAGGGCCATGAATAAGATTTCGCTCTTTTAACTCCAGCACCGCTGTTTCGAAGGCACGGATGATGTAAAGCCGCTGGAGCATCAATAGCAGTGTGCGCCTGTCCTGTCTCTGCCAATCCTCCTGCGTAACCTTTACCCTATCACCCATAATTTATGTATACCGATTTATTCTCGGTAAAGAATTCTATGCCCTTCTCGCCTGCTTCAGGAAGACCAATTCCGGAGGATTTAATCCCGCCAAAGGGAAGATGCACCTCCTTATAGCTTGTCGGTAAATTAAGGTGAGTCATCCCAACCTCACTGTCCTCAATAAATCTCAAGCCCTTCGAGATATCCCTGGTATAGACCGATGAAGAAAGCCCATGTCTGACCCCGTTGGCAGTCTTCAGTGCCTCCTCAAAGGAGTCGACCCTTATTATAGAAAGCACAGGGCCAAATATCTCTTCCCGGGCAATTCTCATCCCCGGCTTGACATCAATAAAGATAGCGGGTTCAATAAAAAATCCTTTATCATTTTTACTGCCTTTTATCCTTTTTCCGCCCACTATGAGTCTTGCTCCCTCACTCTTACCTATCTCTATGTAATCCAGGACCTTTTTGAGCTGTGACTCTCCTGCCAAGGGTCCCATGGAAACATCCGGATTGAGACCATTCCCAACCTTAATCTTTCCTGTCTTCTCAATTAGAATATCAATAAACTCATCGGCTATTTTCTCAATCAGAATTACCCTGCTGGTCGAGGTGCACCACTGTCCGGAGCAGCTATAGGCGGCAAGCGCCACATCATCTGCCGCAAGACGAAGGTCTGCATCCTCCAGAACAAGGGCAGGGTTTTTGCCTCCCATCTCTAACTGCACCTTAGTCATATTCTGCGAGGCAACCTCGTTTATCTTTAACCCAACCTCCGTTGAGCCGGTAAAGGAGACTGCCTTAATGGAGGAATTGGCAATTAGCTCGTTGCCTATCTCAGAGCCCGAGCCGGTAACAAGGTTCAAGACCCCCTTGGGAATCCCTGCCTCTACGAATATCTCCACTAACCTTAAACCGGAAAGAGGGGTAAAAGAGGCAGGCTTAAAAACAACGGTATTCCCGGCAGCCAGCGCCGGGGTAAGCTTTCTGCAGGGGACGTTAACAGGGAAGTTCCAGGGGCTCAAAACAGAAACAACACCAAGCGGCTGTCTAACGGTATAGGAAAGACCCTTTTCTCTTTCAGGGGACCCGCTTTTGCCGGAGATTCGGCGCCCCTGCCCTATCTGAAATTCCATCTCCTTTATTGCCGAGGCAACCTCGGCACGTGACTCTTTTAAGGTCTTTCCCTCTTCTATAGTCAAATCCCCTGCCAGGTCTTCCCTTCTCTCCTTTAGCAAAGCAAGTGCCTGAGAGAGAATTTGCGCCCGTCTTACAGGCGGATACCTCCTCCACTCCTCAAAGGCACGGCTTGCCGCCTCAATCGCCCTTTTTACATCCCCTGCATCCGACTGCTGAAAGCAAGCAACGAGCTCATCCTTGTCAGCCGGGTTGATATCCGGAAATGTCTTCCCCGAGGCCGTCTCCTGCCACTCCCCACCGATATAGTTTTTGTAGGCAGTTTTACTCATCTTAATACCCCCAAATCAATATCCCAAAGTCACGCCGCCGTCGATGTTGAGTGTAATGCCGGTGACGAAGGCAGCATCATCGCTTGCAAGATACAGCGCAGCCCTGCCGCACTCCTCAATCGTGCCAATGCGCCCGAGTGGATGCTGGCCAAAGATATATTTGCGTGCCGCATCCGGGTCCTTCTGCTGAGAAAACCAATCCTCCACCAGGGGGGTCTGTATCCAGCCAGGGCAGATAACATTCACGCGGATTCCATCCGGCGCAAAGTCAATCGCCATACCCTTACTCATAGCTATCTGGCCGCCCTTGGTGGCTGAATATGCCCCTGCATCCGGCTGTCCAACGAGCCCCACCATACTGCTGATGTTGATAATATTGCCTTTGGTCTTGCGCAGGTGCGGCATTGCATACTTACTGCAGAGAAATGTGCTGCGCAGGTTTGTGTTTATGATAAACCCCCACTCCTTTTCTGTTGTCTCCTCAACATTCTTTGATATATGATAGCCGGCATTATTCACCAGGATATCGAGCTTGCCGAATGTCCTGACAGTGGTATCAATCATATGCTGAACGTCTTCACTGCTTGTTACGTCGGTTTTTAGAAAAATTGCTCTTCCCTCAGATGCCCCGAGCTCCTCAGCCATTTTTCCGCCGGCGTCTTCTGTGCGGCAGACAACAGCCACCTTTGCCCCTTCCTGAGAAAACACCCGCGCAATGCCCTCACCGATACCCTTGCTTGAGCCGGTTACAATAGCTACCCTGTCCTTTAGCCGCATAATCCCTCCCTCCTATTTTAAAATCCGTTCAATCTCACTCCCTGCCCTCTCAAGCGCCTCTGTCACGCTGATTTTGCCGGTAAATCCGTCCTGCAGGGATTGCCACAGGGAATCCTCAACCACAGGATACCTGGCAAACTTGGGGGGGATAAGAAGAGATTCATTTACGGTTTGCTCCAGCATAGTCAGACGCCCCTCTTCCATTGAGCCTGCCTGTGCCTCTTCTCTCATCCTCTCTCTAACAACCGCTTTGGTTGGAATTGCCCCTCTTTTTGCCTCCTCATACTGCATCTCGTCTGAGAGGAGGAAGCGCATCAACGCCAGTGCCCCATCTCTGTCCTCACAGCCCTTTGGAATGGCATACGAAAAGCCCCCTGCATAGACCCATCTTTTGCCGGAGGGGCCGACGGGATAGATACTGACGGCAAATTTCTCTTCTACCCTGGAAATAGCCGGGTCCTTATAGGTGGCAAAAGAAGCAGGCCAGTCTGTAGTCATTGCAGCCTTCCCATCACGGAAAAACTGCGCAGTCTCATCGTAATGCCAGTTGGCAACCTCTTCGGGACAGCTTTTGTCTATGAAATAGAGGTCCCGCAGGAAGCCCAGTGCCCATTCTCCTGCCTGGCTGACAAACTGCGGTTTAAGGTTCTCATCAAAGAGGGTGCCCCCGGCCATCGCTAACAGTTCAAAGAAATGCCCAAAAAGACCTGAGTATCTTCCCGGGAAGACAAACCCATAGAGATGGGGCGGGCGGGTGAAAAACTTTGCCATATCCCTCAACTCCTGCCACCTCTTCGGCGGCGCCAGCTCATAGCCAAATCTTTGACGAAAACTCTCTTTTTCTTTTGTATCTTCAAACAGATCCTTTCGGTAATAAACCAGTTTTACATCGATATTCCTGGGAAGCTGCATCAGCTCCCCCCCAATCCTCATCAACTCTATTGTGGAAGGAATATATGAGGCTGCCTCCTCCTCGCTGACATCTGCCTCTAATGAGCTCAGCCACTCTTTCTGGGAAGGTGCATATTTGGAATGGGTAGTTATCAAATCGTAGCTGCCCTTCCCCTTGCCATACAAGCCGGCTATATGCTCATTAAGCCCAGGGTGAATAAGTTTCGCGCCAATCTCGACCTTATAGCCTGTCTCTGCCTCAAACTCAGGAATCTTTGAATAAGGATAATCGTACATCGGACCTCCGACAAATGCCGCCTTCAACCTTTTATTTCCCATAAAGAAGTCCTCCTCAGTCCATCAACAACCCGCCATTTACATCCAGTACCTCGCCGGTAATATAGCGTGCCTTCGAAGAGGTCAAAAACAATACGGCATTGGCTACATCCTCCGGGCTTCCCATTCTGCCCAGGGGAATAGTCTTTTTATATCCCCCGAGCACTTTTTTGGGCAGAGAAGAGGTCATCCTTGTTCTAATCACCCCCGGGCAGACACAATTTACATTTACCCCATAGGGAGCACCCTCCCTGGCAAGGGACTTAGTCAGAGAGATGACCCCTGCCTTAGAAGCGGCATAATCTGCCCCTACCGCTATCCCCCCAACCTTACCTGCCAGAGAGGCAATATTAACAATCTTGCCGCTCCTCTGCCTCTTCATAATGGCTAATACCTTTTGAGAGAGGAAAAATGTCCCCTTGAGATTGACACCCATCAGCCGCTCCCACTCTGACTCAGAGATTTCGCAGATTGCCCGGCGGGAACACAAACCGGCATTGTTAACCAGTATATCTATCCTTTTGAACTTAGCCATAACGGCTTTGATTATCTTATCTATATCCTCGGGCTTCGATATGTCTGCCTCAAGTAATAGGGACTTGCTCGTTTCCAGTTGTTTTTTGTCAACATCCACCAGAACAAGCCTTGCCCCTTCCCCGGCCAGGGCAAGGGAGACCGCCCTTCCTATGCCCCTGGCAGAACCTGTGACAATACTTACAGAGGGTAACATTTCTTAATCAAATGCAAAGTCGGCGAGGATATTTTTCATGGCCTTATAAAGTATACAGTATTAGGCACACAGACGTCAAGCGCAATACCCTCCCCGAAATTGTCCGAAGACGGACGAGGCGCCTTACCGGGCTGAAGATGCTAGTTTTTCCTTGCGCAGACCGGCGATTGCTGGTAACATAAACTCAATGGACGGAACTGATATTCTGGTAATCGAAGATAATCCGATAGTGCAGAAACTCCTCAAGCACCATCTTGAAAAGGCAGGATACAACGTATCGGCGCTTTCAAGCGGCAGGGGTGCGGCTGATGCAATAAAGGCACGCAAACCCTCCCTGGTCATTCTTGACATTATGCTGCCTGAAGTGGATGGGTTTGAGATTTGCAGTGATGTAAAAGCCGATCCCCGCTCTAAAGATATTCCCATTCTTATCCTGTCAGCCATAGCAAGCGGGCTGGAAGCAACTGATGAATCGATGCAGGTTAAGTCAGGCGCAGATGGTTATATGAGCAAGCCGTTCGCCCCGGAAGAGCTTCTTGAAAATGTTAGAAGGCTGCTGGAGAAGAAGAAATAGCCCGGCGGACTTCCTCAAGCACTGCCTTCTCCGCTTCTTCGCAGCTACCGCTTAGGACACAGCCGGATGCCCGGGAGTGCCCCCCTCCTCCAAACTTGCCGGCAATTTTGTTTACGTCTACACTGCCCTTTGAGCGAAAACTTATCTTCACCTTATTAGCGCCTGCAAATTCGCGGAAAAGAAGGCTAACCTCGACTCCGCGGATATTTGAGATATTGTCTATGAAGTCCCCCGTCTCCAGCTCGGATGCCCCTGTTATCTCAAACATCCTTTTCTTTAGCCAGAACCATGCTATCCTGCCGTCTAAACCCGACTGCAGACCATCCAGGGCAAGTCCGAGCAGCTTTCTTTCGCCAAAGGTGGCTGTGTCATAAAGGTTTTTTGTAACCTCATCAAGGTCTACCCCTTTCCTTAAGAGAATCGAGGCGAGCTCATGCGTGCGGGCAGATGTACAGGAATGCCTGAAAGAGCCGCTATCAACCACTATGCCGGTATAGAGACAGATTGCCGCCTCCTTATTGAGCGTCTCGCCAAGGGCATCAAAAAGAGAAAAGACCAGCTCTGCCGCTGCAGAGGCCTTCGCATCTACGAAGTTGAGGTTGCCAAAATATTCATTGCTCAGGTGATGGTCAATATTTATGGTAAGCGGCGCCTTCTGAAAAGACACGGCCATCTTCCCAAGCCTGTCAAGGCCGGCGCAGTCAACTGAAACAGCAACCTCTACATCAGAAATACCATCTACCCCGCGCTTTACCTCCCCCACACAGGGGAGAAAGGCAAGCTCAGGAGGGACAGCATCGCTATTCCTGATGACCGCCTTTTTACCAAGGGCGCTTAACAGATACCACAAGCCGAGCTCAGAACCAATCGCATCCCCTTCGGGATATATATGCGTGCTGATTAAGAAAGAATTATACTTCCGAAAGGCATCAACAATCCTTTCCCTGTCATCCAAAACAAACCCTCATTTTTCTCTACCTATACGGTCGAGAGTCTCAATAACCGAAACCGACCGCTCAATAGACCTATCCCTCACAAATCTGAGTTCGGGAAAATGACGCACCCTTATACACCTGGACAGCTCCCTTCTAATAGTCTTGGATGCATCTTTGAGCGCACTGAGCGTGGGAGAATCCTTCCCTTCCTCGCCATAAACGCTGACAAATACCCTGGCAGAGCGCAGGTCTCCACTCAAGTCCACATCCGTCACTGTGGCAAAACCTATCCTGGGGTCCGTAATGCCCTTATAGATAAACTTGCCTATCTCTTCCCTTATTAATTTCTCCAACCGCTCCTTGCGCCTCAAGGGTTCACCTGCAGTTTCTGCAATATCCCCTGATACCAAGATTATGTTTCAGGGGATTAAACCCGTGTTTTTTACAATGGAGACTCACCAGCTCCTTAATCCCCTCTTCTCTGAACTCAATAACCTTCCCGCACTCTACACAAAACATATGGTAATGTCCAAAACTATGCTCGTAGTTTATCTTATCCTGACAGCGCAGGGTTTCCCTGACCAGACCACAATCGACCAACAACGGCAGAACCCTGTAAATGGTTGCCCGGGAGAGTCTCTTGTCTTTCTTATGCACCCTCATATAGAGGCTGTCAACATCAAAATGGTCATTAAAAGAGAAAATCTCTTTCAGGACAAGCTGTCTCTCGGGGGTAAACTTCAGATTTTTCCCGCTCAGGTAACTCCTGAATTTCTCTCCCTGTGGTGTCATAACGTAAGTCCTTCCACAAAACCTCAGCAAATATCCAGTCAACCCCTCACTGCCATTCTAACATCTCTGCCCTGCTTGTCAACAATCTTCCTGTTGAGCCGGTGACATCCCCGCGGCTGTTTATCTCGATGACCACAGGCATCTCATCCTCAAAGACTATATCAACCCCGGAAAAGCGAAGAGGCGGATAGACGCCGCTGTTTATACTGTTCATCGCAGTCTCTGCCAGCCTGAATGCCCCCTTAAGCCCCGGAAAGGCTAAATTAATCCTCCTGCCGCCAAGTGTCGCATAGCTGGAAAATGCCCTGTGTCTCTTGCCGTCCATCAGCACATTTACACGCAAAGCAGGAGCAGGACTTTGCCTGCCAATACCCTCTCTCAGGATATAATCACCACAACCTTCGGCGGCAATCTCCAATACCTCCCCTGCAGTAACAGAGGCGGCATCGAAATACCTCATCCCTTTTCCGCCCGTACCTCTATCCGGGGACAAATATACAGGCTTTTCCTTCACTTTGCATCCGAGGAGAAACCTTTCTATCTCACTCCTAATGGTATCTCTATCCGAGAGGCGAGAGAGAAGAACAGCATCCGGGACAGGAATCTTGTTCTCTCTTAACATCTGTATCGTCTTATGCTTGCTGTTGCAAACCTCAGATGCACCGTCTGCAGGATTGATAATTTCAAAATCAAGGCCCCTTGCTGCAGCCGATATTTCCATGTGAACTGCCCGCTCTGTCTCATCCTCAACCAGATGCAGTATATGAACAATATCAGGTCTCAAGCCTTTTACCAACTCAACATCCTCGACTAACTGGCTCTCGGGACTCAAACGCAATACTCTTCTGAGCAGGCCGCTTTCTCTGTCAAGCCATTTAATCTTCGCCCCGAAGAAGTTAAAAGAAGAGAAAAACCTTTCTTCAGTCTTCCATCTTTCAAACTGAAGAAGACTATCCTGAAAGGTGATGGCAGAGGCAGAAAAGAATATCACATAGTTTTTCTTAGAAGAATCTGCCAGTTCTTGAGGCTCAGGATTTACCGAAAGCGGCAGGACCTCAAAGCCCAGCTCCCTCTCTACTGCAAGATGCTCATCAACCATTTCACCCCCAAAATTATTTTGTAACCGTTCACGACCATGTTGTCAAATCGAGCCCTAGGGGGTTAGGGCAATTTTTCCCTATGCCTTTTTGCGAAGCCGCCGAGGTTTTTGAATAGTTTGTATACGGATTCTCCGTCTCTGCCGTAGAGCTTCAGCCTGTCATTGTGCGGCCTCCACAACCCCGCCCCGGGATTGGGCTCAATCTTAACAATAACAAGACTTCTAATTCTATCTTTTTTATAATAGAGTTTTCTCCCATGCAGGTTAATCTTAAGGGCGCCCCCCCCGGCATCTACCCTCGGCAGCTTCTTCCCGCGCTCATCATATATATCCACATCAAGTGCCTTCCCGTCACTGTCATACAACGGAATAAACGCCATTTTATCCCTGTCATAAATCTTTGTGAGGTTTCCCTCTTCGTCAATAAGAAACTGCGGCATAAAATCCGCCATCTCATAGGGTATCTCATCGTCTGTCTGTCCAGTGAGGTCTGTCACCTTCTTGAGAATCTCTTTCTTATAGGGCACAAACTCCGGATGCGCCTCCAGATAGATATCCAGGATTCTCTTCCGGTTTTTTTGCAGAAACCGCCTCTGGCTCGGCAGCGCGTTAAGCGCGGCTTGCTGAAGCTCGATCCGCAGGTCTTCCCTGTAAAGCGGGTTTATCTTCTTATCCTGATATTCAAACAATTTTCCGCCAAGGCCTACATTTGCCACACCAGCGGTTGAGACAACAGTAATGCGATGGGTTATGTCCCAGCCGCCTTTTATATTCTTACTCACAATCAGGCGGAAATAAGAAAAGAGAGGCGTGGAGGCAGTTATGCCTATGCCGAGCTCATTAATAAACCTCTCTCTGACAGATGCCAGAAACTCATCCGTGTAGAGCTGGCGCACCCTGGAGGGGATTACCTCCTGAACAACTACGTTGTCCGTCATAGAAATCTCATAGATAAGCGCGGTGAGTCTCTCGATATTTTCCTTGATGTGTCCCTTCTCATCCCGAACAGGTAAAATCAATGACCTCCTCCCGCCCGATTCCTTTTCCGCCTTTACAATCAAAACAGGATGGGCTTTG
>CBDUUU010000002.1:0-16503 GCA_965370485.1 uncultured bacterium | reverse complement strand
TTAAGCTCAGCCTCAGCGCGGCTTATGGCAGGCAGGCAGGCAAAGAGCGCCTCTTTCATTTCCTTCTCATCCCTGAGAAGCTGTGCCCTCTCCTTTTCTGCGGAGGTTTGCTTTTCTCTAACAGCGGCAATCTCATTCTCAAGGAGCTTCTTCTCTTTTAAGAGAAGCTGATGCTCCTGTTTCAGGGCATCCTTCTGCTCTGCCCAGGTCTCTTCTTCCCTTCCAAGCTCCTTGCTCAGCTCCACCCATTTGGAAACCAACTGCTCGAGTGTATTAACTGCCGGAAGGGGCTCATCAGCGCCCACGCAGAGGCTAAATGCAGCAATCAGCACGAAGAAAAAAAACCTTTGGAGCGAAAGACGCAAATTCCCATTCATTACGATTTACGTTTATCCCTGTAGGGGGCAGGAATGTCCTGCCCCCTCTTACTGTACTATCATTTTAGATGCAGTATCACTACCCGTCAAGCCTTAAAGTTTTACCCTCATGCCGCCATAGACCATCCTGCCGGTGTAAGGGGCATACATAAATGCCGCATCATCAGGATGTTTCTCATCCTGAACCTCATCCAGCAGATTCTTCACGCCCACAAAGGCATCGATGCCGCGTCCCTGGAAATGCTTCACTGCCTTCACGCCGACTACTATGTAAGGGTCAGTATGCTTAATCTTGCTGCCGGTGTCGGTTATCTCCTCCTCGACACAGTAGTCAATGTACATCCTTCCTGTATAGGCGCAGTTCAGCATAAGCTCCCATGCCTGCCGGGCATATCTCATATTGACGTTTCCTGTGAGCTCCGGAACACGCGAGATGTACTTACTGTCCCCGGCATATTCGGGGTGAGCCTCAACCCAGTCGGAACGCTGCTCATCATACTGGGCATCTGTATACGCACTGTCAATATGAAGAGTGAGGCTCCGGGACAGGCTCGTATCAAGCCCTAATTCAAGCCCCTGGGTGTAGGCATCTCCGATGTTTTCCCATTCGTAGGTATAGCCCCTTGCCGCTGCAAAATCACTGGCATCCGCAAATCCAATCTTGTCCTTAAGGTTTGTGCGGAACACATTGGCAGAGAGGAGATATTTTTCTCTTACCCAATCAACACCCAAGTTTGCGCTTACCGATTTCTCAGGCTCGAGGTTCGCTCCCTTATAGACCCTGGGAGAGCCGCTGCAAAGATGCAAATCCTCACTGAACCCGTATGGGACCCTGAAGCCGGTTCCCACACTCGCTCGAAGGGTCGTCTCATCCCCGGGCCTGTACATCAGAGCAAGTCTCGGGTTAAGAGCCTTTTCATCATACTCTATCTCAATCCCTGAAACAGTTATATCGCCGCTACCCGCAAAACTATCCTTCGAAGAGTGAGTGTCATATCTTGCCCCAACAACAAGCTCAAGCCTCTCCGACAACTTAATCTCATCCTGCAAATAAAGCCCAATCTCATCGGCATGTTTGTCGGCTGAGGAAAGATATGTCTTGCCGTAGTCAGGGTCCGCCTCATCCACTATACAATACTTTCCTGACTCATCCAGCTCATTCTTGCTGTACTGAGCTCCCATAAGAAGCTTATGGCTCTCGCCGAGCAGATGGGCAAAATTCACATCCAGCACGTACAAACTCTCATCGGCGCTATATGGTCTCATCTCATCTACGGGATGAACCTCGTCGTTATGGGTCTCCATATAGTCACCAAGGAATGAATCGTTAGTCGCATCCCTCTCATGATTACAGTAGGCAAGTTTCAAACTAAACTCATCCCCGGAAAGAAGCTCCCTCTTGTAGCCAATGCCTGTCTCATAGCGTGTGGTGTCAATGTTTTCTGCTCCCGCGGCAAAGGGATTGGCAAAGGTGGCGAGCTCACCGCCTGCCCTGGACTCGTTCAGTGTTCTTCCTGTGAAGGTCAGTACGTCCTCATCACCGAGCAGGCTATACCAGTTTATCCTGACCCCGGTGCTTATATTATCACTCTTAACCCTATCTGTCAGCCCATCGCCGTCATCATCAATCTCATCTCCAGTATTTTTCTGCACAGTCAGCATTACATCCATATTCTCGCCCCTGGTGGAGGCGGCTGCTGTATATGCATTTGTGCCATCGGTCCCAAGGCTTGTTGTTATCTCTACCATCGGCTCTTTGGTCGGCTTCTTCGTGATAATGTTGATTACCCCGGCAATGGCACTGCTGCCGTAAAGAGCCGAACTTGCGCCTTTGATTATCTCTATCCTCTCGATGTTTGCCGTGGGGACCTGCTGGAGACCATAGACGCCTGCCAGACCGGAATAGATAGGCTGTCCGTCAATCAACACCTGGACATGCCCGGACTCAAGCCCCTGCATCCTTACGACGGAGAAGTTGCAATAGGAGCACTGCTGCTCTACTCTTACCCCGGGTATCCCTTCCAGTGCCTCATAGAGATTCACCGCCCCCTTCGCCTCAATCTCCTCACTCGTAATCACCTCTGTCCTCACGGGAACATCCCTGAGCAGTTTCTCTGTCTTCGTTGCCGTCACCACAACCTCTTCCAGCTCATACTCCTCCTCTGCCAGGGCCGGAAAAACCAGGCCAAGCATCAGGAGGCTCACTATAGCAGTAAGCGCTACTTTGTCTTTACTCATTTCACTTTCTCCTTCTTAAAAAAACCTACATCCATCAAACCTGCGCCAATCTTCAACCTACCACCTCCTTTCCTGCAACTGAAACACAACCGCAATCATCCATCAAAAAAAATCACCTTTTCGCCCGCAACTGCGACTCAATCGTGATTATCCCACAAAAAAACAAGCTGTCAAGGGGACAAAAAACTGATTGCAAGGACACACACCGCCCCCAGGGTAATGCCGGCAATTCCAAGCTTTGGATTTTTTTTTATCTCTGCCGCCGGAATTAGCTCCTCTATCGAAATATAGGCCATAAAACCCGCTGCAAGCGCAAGCGATGCCCCGAGCAAATTCAGGGACGTTCCCCTTAAGACATAATAGCCAATGATAAAACCCATAACTTCAAAAAGTATTGTCCCGGTTGTTATCATAAAAGATTTCATTCTGCTGCCTAACCAACCATATAGCGGGACAATTGTAGCAATATTTTCAGGCACATCCTGAGAAGCAATTCCAAGTGCAATTGCAGTTCCAAGCGCAGGCCTCAAGGCAAATCCGCTTCCGATTGCAAGCCCTTCGGGTAAATTGTGAAGGGCCATTCCAATAACAAGCATGATAACAGTTTTCTCGACCGATGGCTTTTCTTTCCTCAGCAGCTCCGGATTTATATGAGGGAGTAAACGGTCTACAAAATACATTATCAGCGCTCAGGCGGAAAAAGAGAGCGCAACATAGGAAAAAGGTATAATTTTCAAAGCCTCCGGAATTAACTGGAAGAATGATATGCAGAGCATCATGGAGGCGGCAAATGCAAGGGAGGCGCACAGGACAGCCCGCCCCGGCTTTCTTATCAACCCGACAAGGCAGCCCACAGTCTGCCCCACAAATATAAGAACTACTATTAATAAAAAACTGTTCATATTGCACCCGTAGCTCAATCGTAACTATACCACACAAAAACAAACTGTCAAATGGGAGACAAAAATTTTGGGGATGACAAACTTTACAAAACTAACCTGTACAGGAAGGTAACTATGGAAAGCTCTTTTCTTACAATAAATCTCAGAATAGGACGATGCTCTAATGCCCTGGCTGCGGAAGGGCTTATCCCATAGTACATTCGAACAAGCAGTCTTCCCGGAAGATTATTTACGAGAAACCTATCCCTGAACTCCTGCAGAGACTGAACCTCCTGCACCTGCGCATTCCCGTATGCAGCGGTTGCGATGAAACATCCGAAGGAAGAGGGAGACGGGTTTGTCGGCTCACCGCTATCAGCGGGCTCAGGCCAGTTACTTTCAAAATAGCCATTAACTACGGCGGTAACTCTGTAATAATATTTTCTTCCCCTGTCAAGGCCCTCAAACTTATCCTCATACCATGTCCCTACCACAAGTTCGTAGTTATCAGTTTCATCAACCTCGCCATCAAGGTCATTATCGATTTCATCCTGGTGATTTAGCCTCTGATATCCGCAATTACTCGAAAGCGCCCTATAGACTATATATCCAATCAGGTTTGCCTCCGGATTTTCATCCCAGCTAAGATGTATCTCGTAGGCATCGTTTGCATATACCCAGCAGGCCTTGAGTCCCGATGGAACTGTCGGTGACAGACCGGGGACATATCCTATAGGCGCCTCCATCGCGCATAGCCCGGCCGCTAAGACCATAAATACAAAAACAACCGCAAATTTTACCTTTTTCATAGGTCAAGCTCCTCTCAAAAATCAATTCATTGGGCCCCTAATCAAGAACCGTAACCCGCAGTGCCTCCTCCGGTGTGGTTAGACCGCTCTCAATTTTCAAAAAGCTGTCCTCCCGCAAACCGCGCATACCATTAGAAATAGCCACATCCCTGAGCTGCTCGGCTGAGGAACTCTTAATAATCTCCTGCCTGATAGCATCATTCACGGTTAATAGCTCGAATATCCCCGTCCTGCCCCGGTAACCCGTCTCATTACAACGATGACATTTCTTTCCGCAATACCAGTTTTTTTGAGAAGAGGTGAGTCCAAGTTTTTTCATCTCATCCGGGGTTGGCTCAAATTGCTCCTTGCAGGACTCGCAGTTCTGTCTTATCAACCGCTGGGCAAGGATGCCGGATACTGTGGAACTGATAAGAAACGGCTCGCACCCCATATCAACCAGACGGGTAAGGGCGCTGGGGGCATCATTGGTATGAAGGGTAGAGAAAACAAGATGCCCTGTAAGCGCCGCTTGCAGGGCAAGGTCTGCGGTCTCTTTATCACGAATTTCGCCTATCATAATAATATCCGGGTCCTGGCGCAGGATATGCCTGAGCGCCCTGGCAAAGCTAATTTTATTGGCGCTATCCACCTGTGTTTGGGTAACGCCCTCAATCTGGTATTCCACAGGGTCTTCAACAGTGGTAATATTAATTCCCTCTGCCCTGATTAACAAAAGCGAGGCATATAGGGTTGTAGATTTCCCGCTTCCCGTAGGGCCCGTGATAAGAATAATCCCATGGGGTCTTTGAATCAGCGATTTATATATCTCAAGAGTGTCCCTCTCCATACCAAGCGATTCCAGTGTAATTTTCCTGTCTCTGGATGGAAGAAGCCGCAAGACAGCCTTTTCCCCGTCGATATTAGGCAGAACAGAAACGCGGATGTCAACAGAACTGCCCGAACCGGAGTCAAACATAAAGCTTCCATCCTGCGGGGCGGGTTTCTCCGCAATGTCCAACCGGGAAAGAATTTTAACCCTTGAAATGAGCGGAGGACCCAGTGACGAGGACAGCGAAGATATTTCTTTTAGCACCCCGTCAATTCGTATCCTCACGTTCACAGAATCCTTCCTCTGCTCAATATGAACATCCGACGCCTTTTGTATCAACGCGCGGGAAAGCAGGTCATCTAAAACATCAGTCGCTGACTGCTCTGTGCCGCGAGACACACCCGCTCCGGCAGACGCGCCGGATTTATAGAGATTTTTGATGAACGATGTTATCAGAGAACTGGGGGCGATATAAAACTTTACCTGTTTGCCGGTCATTCGGCTCAAATTCGTAATCACATGCCCCGCAGGTATCGTATCGGTGGCAAGATGAAGAACATTTCCTTCTACCTTTATCGGAACGGTATTATGCCGCCGCGCAAGATTGAACGGCACATATTGGGTTACTCCATGCTGAATATCGGCAATATCCAGCTCCATACGGGGAAGCCCCGCCTGCTCCGCCACAGCGCCGGTAACATCCTCCTCGGTGATATAACCTAACTTTGTCAGTATCAACCCTAATGGCTCCTTACTCTTGCTCTGAAGTTTCAGAGCCTCATCCAATTCATTCTCGGCTACCTTTCCCCGCCGCACCAGCACCTGCCCGAATAATATCTTTTTTTCCGGAGTCATTTATTTATGTCTGATACATACTGAAAATACCCGAAATAAGAGACCAGGCTACAAATCCCACGACAGCGCCTAAGACAATAATAAGCAAGGGCTCGATCAATGCGGTCATACGGGTAATATAGGTCTGAAGTATCTTTTCATGAATATCCGCGGCAATTCCAAGACTTGAATCCATCCTCCCCGTTTCTTCGCCAACTGCTACCATACTCGCCACCATAAGAGGAAACACATTGGGAGCATCCTTAATCGGGGTAGAAAACGCCTCTCCCTTTGAGACCCGCTCCTCCGCATTCCTTATCACCTTTCTTGCCACCTCATTACCGATAAGCCCGTGCACTATTCGCAGAGACACAAGTATAGTCAAGCCGCTCTCTAAAAGGATAGAGAGATTCCTGGTAAACTGAGCAACAGTGGCATAAAAGAAAACAGGCCCAACAACCGGCAGTTTTGGTTTCAGCCGGTCTATCCAGTATCTAAAAAGGCCGACTGACTTGTAACCAAAATACACCAGTGATAAAAAAATGCCTCCACAGCCAAAAAGATGTCTCCAGTAGACCTTAAACCACTCGCTTATATCAATAAGAAACTGCGTATTCCAGGGGAGCCTGCTTCCCCTCAATTTAAGAATGGGCACAATCTTTGGTATGACAATACCCACTAAGAACACCACAAGCAGAATAACCGCAATGATTACAATGGCGGGATAAATGGCGGCGCTGGTCATCTGATTTTTGAAAGTTGCCTTTTGCTCGAGAGAGGTCGCAATCTTTTCTAAGAGGGTGGTCATCATACCGCTCGCCTCGCCCGCTTCAACCATACCCACGGTCAGATGGTCAAACAACTTTGGAAATTTTTTCAACGGCGTAGAAAAGGGAGCCCCCCGCTCAACATCCAGGCAGATACGCCCTATTATCTTGCGCATTCGTCTGTTTTTTTCCTGCTCCTTAAGAATATGGAGAGAATTCAGGAGGGTTATGCCCGAGACAAGGAGAGAGGAAAGCTGGCGAAAAAAGATGGCAAGGTCGTTTGTGGATACAGGACTTAGATGGTCAAGAAATGAAAAGGCATCCCCTGCCTCCTCTGCGGATTCAGTCACTTCATTCAACCCTGTTATAAACTTCTTCTGCGACCGCAGAGCGGCGGCGGCAGACCGCTCGTCAGCCGCTTCAAGGGTCTCCTCCACCTTATTCCCTGCCCCGTCTATTGTTGTATAACGAAAAAGCGGCATAACTCCCCTACCTCCTGCCCTGCCTGCCAAGAGCCATCTCTAAACTTCTTATATCCTTCGCATTCCCTAAGGCCGTTTCCCTGCTAATCTTCCCTGTCTGAAACAGGGCAATGAGCGATTGAGTTGCAGTCTGCATTCCCATATCCACACCGGTCTCGATGATAGAATAAATCTGCTCGTCTTTATGAAGACGAATGACATTGCTTATCCCAGGGGTAACTACCATTATTTCGGTCATAGGGACCCTTCCCTGCCCGTCCTTTTGTTTTAACAGCTTCTGTGAAAGAACAGCCCTCAGGGTCATAGAGAGTTGATTTCGGATTTGCTCCTGCTCCTCCTTTGGGAAAACCCCCATTGCGCGTCTTATAGTGGATATTGCGTCCTGAGTATGAAGGGTGGCAAAGACCAGATGCCCCGTCTCTGCCGCCATAATTGCGGTTCGAATCGTCTCTAAATCCCGCATCTCCCCGACAAGGATGACATCAGGGTCTTCACGCAAGGCATCCCTGAGCGCGCTGGCAAAGTCAAAGACATCGCTATGAATCTCTCTCTGGTTAATGACTGCCTTTTTGCGATGATGAATATATTCGATCGGGTCCTCTACAGTAATGATATGGCAGGCCCTTGTGGCATTTATCTTATCTACCATACTGGCGAGCGTGGTGGTCTTGCCGCTTCCTGTAATACCGGTAACAAGCACCAGTCCATCCTTATAGTCACAAAAACTCTCAACGACAGGGGGAAGCCCTAGTTCCTTAAAGCTTAATATCTCATCGGAAAGTCTTCTCACGGCAATTGCCACAGAACTGCGCTGATAAAAAACATTCATCCGAAAACGGGTAGAGCCATTGGGACCATCCAGATTATATGCAAGGTCCAATGAGAGTTTTTTCCGGAGGACATTTTTCTGCTCCGGCGAAAGAATGCTCATAATAAGCCCCTCCACCTCCTCTGCGCTCAGACACTCCCCATCAAGAGGCACAAGGTCGCCATATAACCGAAGCATCGGCGGATTGTCTTTAGTGAGGTGCAAATCGGTTGCGCCCCTTTCGATAGTAGTTCTCAGAAGTTCCAACATATTCATTTGTATATCCGTTGAGGATGAGGGCGGTTGGAAATGTTTTCAAGAATCTCCCTGGACTTTATATCCACCTCCTCCGGAAACATCATTATATGAGGGGTTAAAAGGAAAATTGTCTCGCTCTTTTCATTTATTTTCTTACGGTCGCTGAAAAAGAATCCAAGCAGCGGTATGCTTCCCAGGACAGGAATCCTTTCTATTATTTCCTCTTCATGCTCTGTTACGAGCCCTCCTATAATCAGTGTATGCTTTTCAGGAATAGCCGCAATAAACCTTACACTGTTTTCATCCATAGCATCTACCGAATATTCCTTCAGTTTGTTTTCCACGGCGTCGTAGTAGGGAATAACAGGCTGCCTGACGCTGACTGAAGTTTGCGACACATTAAGCCTGAGTGTTACACTTCTATCCTCATTAATCTGAGGCGTAATCCTGAGGGTGGTGCCAATGTCTTTCAGGTCTATTACCGGGTTTAAGATAACCTGCGTGACATTACCCTCATCGTCAGTGAGTGTAGTGGTGTCTATATTGGTAACAAAGGGCCATTCCTTCGTTCCTATAAAGGTCTCCGCCTCAGAGTTCTGAGCCGCGGCAAGCATACAGATTCCTGTAATATCTATAAATCCGTCCTTCTGCAGAAGTTCCACCGTCGCGTTAAAGTCATAGTCATCGGGCATAATAAAGCGATAGGCAAGACTGCTAACGGTCTCGCCCGGGGCGCTGGAAGCCCTTCCGGGGGAGCCCGTTATCTTGAGCGTCTCAAGTTTCTTGCCTCCAAGATACTCATAAGACACATCAAAGAAAGAACTAAAATTATCGGTAAGATTACCCTTCAGGATTTTACACTCAATCAGCACCTGCGGGGTGGGGGTATCCAATTTTTTGATTATTTCCTCAAGCTCACTCAATATTTTGCCATCGGTCGAACAGGCAAGTATTGCGTTATTGCGAATAAAGACGGTTATCAGGGCAAAGCCGAGCTCCTTATTGATTTGGCGGATATCCTCAGAGGTCAGAACAAGCTCTAACCTTTTACCAATCAGCTCCTCTAACTTCTTTGAGGTAAGTTTTTCCCCAAACTCCTTTGTTTCGACATTTTTCGCAATGCTGGCGGATATCTTTGCCTGTTCTATTTTGCCTTCTTCCTCTTCCGACTTTGGCAGTTTTATGTGTTCATAGCTCTTGAGTTGGGCAGGCACATTATATTCAACGCGATTACCCATCACGCAGGCGATAGAATCGGCAACCTGCGGGGCAGAGGCGTATTTGAGATTAAAAATTCTGGTCTTTACCCCGTAATCCACGGTTATGTCCTTCCCAAAGTCCTCAGCCTTCATCAGGCGGATATAATCCGCATTTTCCTCATACCAGAGGTCATATTTTTTACAAAGAACCTCGATTGCCGTTTTTGGAGAAACATCCTGTAAAACAAGCTCCACAGTCGTGCTCTTGATATTCTCGCTTGCCACTACATTCATACCTGTCTTCTTTGAAAAATACGATAGGGCATACCAGAGTGGCAAGCCGTTGAAAACCAGAGAAATTGCGCCGTCATTCCCTGTCTCTATCTTGAAAAGGGCAGGGGGAGAAATGCCCTCTACAAAACTTATAATTTTGATGTATTCCTCTGTTTCTTCATACCACAAACCATATTGTTGGCAGATTGCCTCCAGGGCAGAGTAAAAGGAAACATCCTTCAGAAAGATAGTTACCCTCGTGTCCGCAATATTCTCACTGGCAATGACATTTTTGTGAGTAAGCATCGAAAGCGCCTTAAGCACATTACGGAGCTCCTCATCTCTAAAATCAAGGGATACAATCCTTTCACCTTCTTTTCTCCTCGCCTCATGAACAAGCAGTGCCCGTTTTGTCTTAATATGCCCTACCTTCAGAGCGGGCTTTTCTTCACTTTTTTCATCGACTACGACAACAGCCTCTTCCGCCTCTATGACAACCTCCTTATCTGTTTTTTTCTCTGCCCCCCCTGCTATAGAGAGCTCCGCTGTAGGGGCAGGTTCGAAACCTGTCACTTTTAGATTAGCAGGGGCTGCCCCCTCGGGAAGCGCCCCGCTTCGCAGGGTTCTGCACCCGCAAAGCAAGACAGAAACCGCAAAAACGATAAGACCTAATTTACATTTATTTTTCCCGCTCATATTTTGTCCTTTCTAATCCTGCGCCAACACAGGCAGATATGCCTCCCTTTTGTTCTCCAGCACAATGACTATTCCCTTCTCCGTGATTTCCCTGACTATAAAGTAACTTATCCATTTATTCCCCTCGGATGTCCTGGGGTTAGGCATAGTCACCTTCTGACCTTCCTCCAATATTACCGTTCCTACATAATTTCCAATATTAAGCCGCACAACAGCCGCTATATCATCTTTTGTTTTTATAACACCGGTCACCTGAATCTCCGGCGCCTCAATCTCTTCGCTCGCAAGTTTATATTCCCGAGCCATCTCAAAAGGGTCTGGTCCCGCCTTATACGAAAAAGGCAATCGCTTCTCCGATTTTTCTTTTGCCTTCTGAGACACAGCGGCTTTCTTTATTTCTGCGGCAGATTTCTCTATCTTCCGTTTGCCCGTTTTAGTATCAGGCATTTTTGCCCTCTCCAACGCTTCGAATGCCTGGGTTAAATACCTGCGCGCCGCCTTATAATCGCCTCTATCATTGGCGCGCTGGGCATTCCTTCTCAAGCCGTTCGCCTCTGATAAATTGTAACCCTGCGCCCTCTTTTCCTCATATTGGGCATTTAATTCCCGCAGAGACAAGTTCCCTGAATGGGCAAAACGCGCTCCGTTCATTGCAAAGCAAATCAAAACTAAAATACCGGCCACTAAAACTTTTTTATTCATTACGGCTCTCCATCATATCAAAGACAAGTGTTAATGTTACATTCAGGGGTTCGTTTTTATCCCTCTTTTGCATATCAATTTCCTCTATACTTACCAATCTTGGAAAGGCGCTAATCTCTTTTAGAAACAGCTCAAGATAGGTAAAATTGCTGTTCAGCGTCAATGCATAAAACTCGCGTCTGTAAAACTTATTACTTTCAGTATTTTCAAATTTCTCTCCGCTCACCGGATTAAAGGACTTGACTGTCAATCCGCATCTTGATGCCGTTTGAATAATCAGGGGCAGAAGCTCGCTCACATCTTCGGACTCAGGCAGTCTCCCCTCTGCCTCCCCGAGCTTTTCACTTTCCTTCTCCAATTTGCTATTGAGTTTTCTTATCTCCCTTTTAAAACGCCCCCCCGCTGTCTTTATCCTCAGATTCCCGACCTCCCCTGAAATTTTTACCCAATCTTTATAAATACCCTTGTATTTCTTTGAGGCAGAGTTATAAAAGAGCTTCTGATAAAAGAAAATTACTATAACAACTGCGCCCACCACCAAACCCAGCCGCTCGAACTTTGTGAATTTCTTCTTCGCCATAATCTATTCTGCTTCTTTAAATTTTAAACCCATCGTAAAATGACAGGGGAAAAACTTTTTCTCCCTGCTCCCCTCGCTATTCAGCGATTTTATTACTACCTCATCACAGAATGTTAGGGTAGAGAGTTCATTCTTGAAATGAGCGACTGAACGTCCGTAAAGGGCATCCCCTTCTATTATAAAGCGGTTATTCTCTTTCTTATAGAACCTCGTCAGCACCATATCGGAAGGGCGAAGACGAGAGATAGCGGAAAATGCGCTGAGGAGATTTCTCTTGCGGGCAGGCAGAACTTCCTCCAGATATTGCCGCCTTTGCCGAGCCTCTTTGAATTTCGCCTCTAACATTTTTTTCTTTTCTATCGGTCTTGAAAGTTCCTTCTTCTCTTCCTTCAGAAGATTAACGGCCCCCGCATACCGGGATGTAGATAATCGGACAGAGGCGTAATGACCGCCAATGAAAAGAACAAGCGGGGCAAGGGCAACAGCGCAGAGAATACGCTCATCCTCTTTTATCTTCTTCTGAATAGACTTGATAGCAAAAACCTTATCTGTAGCGCCAAAGGGAGTTCTGCCTGCAAGTCCCAGCTCCTGCACAGCCGCTCCCACAGCCGCCGCATATTCAGGGCTAAGGTTCACACCGGGGGCAGCATCAATTTTTACCGGGCTATCCTCAGCCACCCACTTTCTAATATTTTCGAACTTAGGTCTTAGCATCTCCATAAGGTCATCTACCATTCCGTTTCCGGCCGCGATTATCTCCGTAGATGTATCGGCATTCTCCATCAGGGATTGAATCACATTACCCGCCGCCTGTTCCAGCCCCGCAGAATCCAGGGAATTACTCTGAAAGGATATGGGCCCCGTGGACACAAAGTGAATGCCTTTAACACTGCCCTGCCGGCAATCAATAACTATTTTTTGAGCCGCGCCCGCGGGGTGAGACAAAACCGTTGTAGAGGCTGCCTCCGGAGAATAAACCCGGTAAAGGTCTAACCCGCAACCTTTCAGGATTTTAGAAAACTCGGAGTATATCTTACGACTCACGGCGGATATCAGGACGGGCATTGCGCCTCCACCTGTTTCCCGCTCCTGAACCTGACAGGCAAAAAGACCCTCAGCAACGGGAAAATCCAGATAGGGCTCCATCTCCCATTTAGCAGCTTCGGTCAGGTTATCTTCCGAAACCTTATTTTTGTCCTGCACGCCTCCTAATTCGCTGGAGAGAAATCGCGCATCATCAGTTATGATAATGCCCTTGCCGGAAGCGAAGTTTTTCTCTTTAAGAAGATTGCCGATATCCGCAGAAAGGGCGCCGCCGGTTCTTGCTATTTGAGCGCAGGAAGATATTATTGCCTTCTTTCCCTTCCTCTTTATCGCTACTGCCTTAATAGAAGAACCATCAATATCAATAGACACAACCGCTTTCATTAATTTCACTCTACCTTTGTTCTTATCTTGGTTACCTTCCACATATCAACAGTAGGTTTGGGCCATTTCTGTCCCTCAGGGCTGCAAACCTCCACCTGCCAGGCGTCCTGCGCCTCGCATATATCAATTATCCTTTTCTCCGCGCGCTCACTGCCCTCATCGAAACTTGCATCCACCACCTCAATCATTTTTGCGTTATTGGGTATTCGGGATAGGGTGCTCTTAAGCCGCGGCAGAACCATAGAGTAATAGTTAAAGGTATGATAGTCGGCGCTTTGCATCCCGCTGGGAGAAAGGGCGGTATTCTGAACCATGCCCTTCGTAACCAGAGAGGAATCATCACCAATCGCAACAATAATTCTGTATGTCCACTCCGGCTGGGCTATCTCATCTCCCTCTGCTACCTCCATCTCTATCTTGCCCGCCTCGCCTGTGGTTCCCGCACCCACCATAAGAACCCCCAAGCCGCCCTCTACCTCAACAGGGTAATACGGTCTTCCGGGGTCACCGGTGGCAAATACCTGCGGTGTCAACCCGCCTGCCTTTTTATCATGTTCCTCGTTAGTGCTCCCCACATAGTCATTAAGTGTCATCACTGTCCGAATTCCCAACTCCTTGGTAATCTCTCTTGCCTCATCTGAACTGAGGATATATAACCGAGGTCTCAGCCGCTCGTTGAATTCATATCCAATCGTCTCCGGACCATCAGAGACATCATCGTTATCAGCAAGAGGGAGCTGATATTTTCCCCCCGGGGCGCTGTTGACAATAGAAACAGGTTTGTTGGGCAGTCTGTCATACTGCTGGAGATAGGCGACAATATGCTCGCGCATTGACTTGATATTGCTGTCGCCTATAATCTTGACCGCTGATTTTCCAATAGTCCCCAGACGAGGCGCTATCATCGCCAGCAGAAAACCCATTATAGTAATGACTATAATAATCTCAAGTAAGGTGAAACCCGACTCACGCATCCTTCTGTTCATACTCGTTCCTCCTACCCTACAATTACTAAACCCTGCTGCGGTCCCTAAACATCAATACAGCCAGAATAACCTGCGCAATGGCAAGAAATTCGAATATCTTAAATATTACTACCTTGCTGATGTTAAACATCTCAAAAACTGAGTAAATTTTATGGAGCATATAGTTAGGGGTAATAAACAAAATGAACAGTGGTATCAAAATGGCAAACCAGTGCATCACAGCCCCGGTCTCCTGCTTTCTTTTTCCTCTGTGCTCCTTAAAGGCAAGAATCCCGACGCAGACTGTTGCGACCGTTGCAATCGCACCAAGCACCACTCCCTTCGTGCAGACCCAACCGGGAATATAGAAAAGGACCTTTGATATAAAATACAACGCCCCGAGCAGAATATAGGAAAAATATAGCTTATTCCCTGAATATCTTTTCCTCAGGGAAAAAATGGCTTGATAAATCAAGCGACTACAATTACGCGCTCTCATTCAATCACCCCCATATAATTCATCCCCGGCTGAACGGAAAACACAATAACCCTCCTTTCCTCCTCATTACCCCTTCGAATTCTGGCGCTGATGCTTCTCAATCCGATAGGAAAGAGTTTTTTCTCATCAGACATAAAACGACCAAACTTATCAAGCTTAAGCTCCTTTGACTTCAGCGCTCCGGTTACAGGGTCAGGGTAATTGATTATAAACATCGAACTTGAAGAATTGCCCTTAAAACTCATACTCACCGGCGCCATATAATGGTGCTTCTTTATCTTCAGAATTGAATCTGCATTCAGGTCTGTTCCGCCGGGTTTCATATCCGCACCGAAACTTGTTATGGTAAGAGTTCCACTTTCCTCGTCATATTCAAAGGCTAATCCGTTTCCCCAGCCGTCTTTCAACATATCTCCGTCAGGTTCCTGTATATACGGACCTCTCCAGCCGGTGCATATTCTCTGTCTGGGATAATACAGACTTTTTTTAATACCCGAAGTCTGCTTCCACAAACTTTCCGGCTGGCTATCATCATTGAGAGGAGGTAAATTGCCCATATCCGCCACATATCCGGATATATTGACCCCGCGGTTGTGAGGGATATTTTCTCCTAATACGGCTTTCTTTATCTCATCCATAATATAAAGTGTACTCTGATAACCCATTTCCTGCTGGCGTTTCTTGTGATAGATTGTCCCTGCTACCGAAGCCATCAGACCAATGATGGCAAGTGTTACCACTATCTCCATCAAGGTAAAACCTTTGCTTTTATTCTTCATAGATTTCCCTATTTACTACTCTTCCCCTTCTCCACCGGCAACCTTATGTATTTGCTGAAGACAAACATCACGAGATCATCGCCGGTGTCAAGGTAAGAGGGATCAGCCGGATTGGTTATCTTTATATTTTGCATGCATTTCCCCTCGCAGATGATTGGCATACGTTTAAGGCATTGTTCCTTTGCCTCCGAACATACCTTCATGCATTCATTTCTGTCAGGGGCACATCCTGCCAAAATCCGCGGGCATTCCCGTTCTCTATTATTACATCCGCTCTCAATGTCGCTGCATTCATCCAGTTTGTCTTTGCAATGAGAACAATGTTGGTCCCTGCAGGCATCAGGGCACCTGTCGATTTCATCGCCACAGTCATAGTAAACGTAACGTGGTTTCTGTCTGAAAGTGTATAATTTCCCCGTCTCTACACAAACCGACCTGTTACAGGGCCCGCAGAATGCA
Source organism: uncultured bacterium (assembly GCA_965370485.1). GTDB lineage: Bacteria > NPL-UPA2 > JAUVJM01 > CBDUUU01 > CBDUUU01 > CBDUUU01. The sequence goes on along the minus strand of CBDUUU010000002.1, from coordinate 658 downwards.
TACTTTCTACTCCACCTGGAGCCTCCCCGGCCATAATGGCGGTACTTGATGGTTCCCCACTTATAGTATTTAAGAAGGTACCATCCCACACCATCCGGGTGGGGGGAATTGGCCTCGGAGCATTTCTTGCATTTATTCAAATAGCTGCCTTCATTGCACTCGCTGCAGGTCAAATCACCACACTCGGCACAGGCGGCTGCGCATCTCTCATGACAATCGGGGTCATCGGGTTTGGGAACAACGTTTCCGCAGTTTACATTCCACCGGCATATTTCCTGGCAGAACTCATAGACCTTAGCATCACAGCATTCCTCTAAACTGCGGCAGTTGTTGTTTACGCAGTCCTGATAACCCGTATCAGGGTCATTCTTGCAATCTTCAAAGCATGTGTCATAGTCCCCCATACATGTTTCGTAACTTTCTCGGCATGCGCTTACCTCAAGCAGGCAGGTTTGATAATCGTTCATGCACCATTTATAAGATCGATTGCAATCTCCCTGACATTGCCTGTCCTGGTATTCGCATTCTATTTCACCGGCATCCCTGCACTTTTTTTCACATATCTCATGTACAGCTCCTGTCTGACCCAGTCCATCCTGTCCCTGACAGACAACACATGCCTGGGGTGGAGGCACTTTCCAGAGCCACTTTATGCATA
>CBDUUU010000001.1:0-18161 GCA_965370485.1 uncultured bacterium | reverse complement strand
TACTGAAATTTCATTCGTTCCCGGCTGGATCTGAATATAGGGCTGTATCTTTAGACCCTTTAGGTAATGTTTTATCTTTTCGAACTTACTCAACGATAAGGCATTCCTGACATAGTAATTAGCCAAATCCAGTTCGTCTGCAATCAACTCCATGTTAATCCTGAACCATTTCTTTCCGCTGGCTTTCATTGCTTCATTCACAAGGCTGCTTTTACCATAGCGGCGTGGGCTCATAAGCACTATGTGTTGGCCGGCTTTTATCTCAGAGATTATTTCTTCCATCTCATTCTTTCGATTAGTAAAGTATTCGCCCGTCACTACATTACCAAACCTAAAGGGATTCATCATAAACCTTTAATTCGCCATTACGGTAAATTTCGTTACGAAAGATATCGTAACATATACTGCTAAGTCTGTCAACCCGTCGTTTAAATGAAATTACTCCACTCTGTTGCCGCCACTTTTCTTTGCAAGATACATTCGCTTATCGGCGATGTTTATTAAATCCCCTCTCTCTTTGGAATCAACAGGGCAGGTCGCCGCCCCGCCGCTGATTGTGAATTTGCCATGGGGCAGAATCTCCTCATTTGCAAAATCATATGCCTCTAGTGCACCAACCACCCGCCTTCCAATTGAAATTGTCTCTTCCCTGACAATATCAGGCAGGACTACGCCAAACTCTTCCCCCCCGTAGCGGCAGGCAATATCCCTGCTCCTTATATTCTCCTTCATCAGACGGCTAACCTCAACCAGGGCAACGTCCCCGGCGGTATGTCCGTTTGTATCGTTGTAAATCTTGAAATGGTCTATGTCAAAGAAGAGAATCGAGAAGCAGCCTCCTCTTTCCTCAATGCGTTTTGTCTCCCCCATCAACACATTCTGGAAATGGCGATGGTTATAAAGACCTGTAAGGCTGTCGACCATTGCCCGCCAGGTCGTATCGGCAAACTCCTTTACCTCAATAATCTTCGCACTTCTGATTATCCCCTTTATGTTCCTGGCATAATCCAGCGCCGCCACCCTTACGCCAACATTCCTCCCAAGCTCCTTACTCATCCCCACCTTATGTTTCAATATCTCATCCCACATCACTCTTGCCTCGGATTCCTCAAGGTGCAGGTTCAGCAGTGTCCACAGCAAATCGCTGTAGAAGCTGGTTTTTTTCTCCTTCTTGAGCTCCTGGAGTCTGCTCCTATGCCTGCCGTCTGTATCCTGACCTGCCTCCTCGATAATGTCCTCGCCGAGGATACGCAAATCCCTTATCTCATCCCTATCCGGCATAACGCACCCTGTTTTTAACGGTCCTCGAACCAACCCCTCTCCTCCAGCTCCCGGACATTGTCGCGGAAGGACTTCGAAACAAGCTCAACGACACACTTCATCAAAGAAACCGACCACATATCAGTGATGCCGCTGATAATAGTAGATGAATCATCACTTTTTCTGTCTAATTCCCTGTTGAGGTTTTTGGCCACACCCTCAGGCGAGCCGGAGAGAAGTCTCACGCCGCTGGTCTCATTCTTAAATTTGTACCTGAGCGCCCTGAGCCCGAGCTTATGGAACATTGCCCCCATATGTTTCGCCTGCTCTTCGTCAAAACCCTCGAAGCGGCCCTCGGCAAACTCGTATGGAGAGATTATAAGCGGCCGCTCAACCGTAACCCTGCCTTCCCTTAACTCCACAAGAACCCTCTCGATAGGCTCGGTAATAAGATAATAATTAAGGTCGGTTGAGCTAAATGTGTACAGGGTCTGCTTGACCTCTCTGATGATCTTTGTTTTCCTCATAGCCTCCTTGAATCTTTTATCTATGTCGCTCATTTTAAAGCCCGGAATTTAATCTTGTGCCGCCCAGGATATGAAAATGCAGGTGTTCTACCACCTGCCCCGCATCAACACCTGAGTTGACAACAACGCGAAAACCACATTCAAAGATTGACCTCTCCTTTGCAATTTTAAGAATCGCGCTGTAGATATGCCCTATGAGCTCCCCATCAGAATCCGTAAGCTCTGTAAGCCCGCCGATGTGCCTCTTTGGAACCACAAGAATATGAACAGGGGCCTTTGGATGGATATCATTAAAGGCGCTCACAAGTTCATCCTCATAAACAAGCTGGGTTTGTGTCTGCCCGCCGGCAATCTTACAAAAAAGACATTCCTCATTCTGCGTCATCTCTCATCTCCTTTCAGAAGGAATATTTAAGGACTCCACCATAAACGAAGCCGTCAACAAACCTTGCCTCCGCACCCAGGATTAAACTCTCCGTTATGTGAAAGTCTATCCCGGCAAGTATATGGAGAACAGGGATGCTTTCCGAAACCGACTTCTTCAGGGTTATACCCGCCTCGGTATATTCTGCCTCCCCGTCAATCGAAGCCATCCCAATGCCAATCCCGACGCAGGGCACAACCTTATTCTGTGGGGCAATGCGGCCAATGATAGTCAGGGCGAAGGAGAGAAACTCCATCTCCACCTTGCCATATTCTATGCTATCTTCGGGTTCAACCTGCCAGTTCCCTTCCGCGTCCACAGCAACCTTATCAACCGCAAGGGAAAAGGTCAGATTCGGCCCGGGGGAATAGCCGACAAAGGCCCCCGAGATAGAACCCGAAAGATCAGGATGCGTTTCCATAACCTCGTCCAGGACAAAGTTGGGAAATCCATAATAGCCAACCCTGCCGCCAATTGAGAGGGAGCCCTCATTTGAATCCCCCTCTGCCAACGCAGCCGCAACAGCCACCAAAAGCACCGCCATCTTCCATGCCCGCATTATGCACCTCCAGAGTAGTCCACCAAAACCCGCCTCATAAATGAGGCAACTACAAATGACCCAGTTGCTTCCTGAGTCTGATTGTATCCAATGGTGAGACTATGTCAATAAAAATACTTGTAAGGAACCTTGCATCGTAGTATCATAAAATCGTGGTGGGCGTAGCTCAGTTGGTTAGAGCGCCAGGTTGTGGCCCTGGGTGTCGGGGGTTCGAATCCCCTCGCTCACCCCATTTTTTATTTTGAGCATATAAAGTCTCCCAAATAGGACATTAATATAGGGCATTATTGACATCTCGTCCCCGATAGTATATCATCTGCATACTATGAGAGCATGGGTGCCGGTTCTTTTTCTGTTCCTCTGGCTGCCCTGCAGGGGGCAGGCTGGCAGCCTGCCGTTTCAGCCCGGCGAGAGACTTGTTTACCGGATAGTCTACATGGGCATACCTGCAGGCACAGCTACACTCGAGGTCAGGAAGGACAAGGAAAACTCACTGTATCATTTAGCCGCTACCGCCCGCTCCTCCAAACTCTTCTCAGTATTTTACCGTGTCAGGGATGAGCTTAACTCCTTCATTAACCCCCGGACAATGGCACCTGTCCGCTTTGAGTCACATCAGGTTGAAGGACCAAGCTACAGAGCCGACAAGTTCATCACCTTTGACAGAGAGAAAAGTCTTGCGATAATGGGGGAGGAACGCATTCCAATAACCGAGACCACCCAGGACATGCTCTCTGCCATCTATTGTCTAAGGGCGCAGACGTTCAAGGTAGGCAGCTCCATTTTTATAGACGTAAACACGGGCAGGAAAAATCACAGAATAGAGGTAAAGGTTCTTGAAGAGACAGAGTTGAAGAGAAAAGGAAAGAGGAGACCGGCATTTCTTCTCCAGCCTGTGCTGGAGCACGTCTCGCTCGGCGGTGTGCTTGAGGAAAAGAGGGAGATTCTCGTATGGCTCAGCAAGGATGAGAAAAGGGTACCGTTGATGATTAAGGGGCGTGTTGTATTTGGCACTGTCTCTTTTTTTCTGATACATGAGGAGACAGGTTGAAGAAAATTACCCCCGGGAGGTTTCGAGAACTCGTATCAGGCTTCGGGAAGCTGAGGGTCCTTGTGGTGGGAGATGTAATGCTGGACAAGTTCATCTGGGGCAGGGTCTCAAGGATATCGCCCGAGGCGCCTATACCCGTCGTCAATATAATCCGCGAGTCTTCCGCACTCGGCGCAGCGGCTAATGTCCTGGCCAATCTAAAGAGCCTGGGTTCTTCTCCTCTCTTGGGCGGGCTCGTCGGCGCAGACACAGAGGGAGCCGAAATTGCCGGCAGGCTTAAAAAACTCGGGGTTAAGCCGGATGGACTGGTTATTGCAAAGGACAGGCCGACTACATTAAAGACAAGGATAATTGCCCACAACCAGCAGGTAGTAAGGATTGACCGCGAGATGGTGGAAGCTGCAGAAAACCGCTGTGTAGAAAGGCTTATTGACTACTGCAAAAGGGTCATCCCCGGAATGCATGCTGTTATAATCTCAGACTACGGCAAAGGTGTAATCAGCCTCAGACTTTCCAGGCACATCCTCCGCCTCGCAAAGAAATTTGGCATCCCTGTGACAGTCGACCTCAAAACGGGCAGATTTCTGCACTATAAGGGAGCCACCCTAATCACCCCTAATCACCTTGAGATAGCAGGGGAAGGAAGAACCATATCCAGGGCAGGCAAAGAGCTGCTTAAGAAGTCAGGCTGTAAGGCTGTCCTCATCACAAAGGGGGAGAAGGGTATGTCGCTTTTTGAGGACGGCAGGGTAAGTCATGCCCCTACTGTGGCAAAGGAGGTCTACGACGTAACCGGGGCAGGGGACACAGTAATAAGCGCCTTTACGCTCGCCCTGGCAGTGGGTGCGGAAATGCCCGAGTCTGCACTAATCTCCAACTATGCCGCAGGTGTCGTGGTTGGCAAACTCGGAACCGCCACTGTATCCCGGGATGAGCTTCTGAACTACTATGAGAAAAATAATTAGGGTCGGCTCCATAAGAATTGGCAGGGGCCTGCCCATCGTCCTGATTGCAGGGCCATGTGTTATCGAAACTGAGTCTGCCACGCTCAGGCTCGCAGAACACCTCGCAAAGCTCACAGCCCGCCTGCACATCCCTTTTATATTTAAGGCCTCCTATGATAAGGCAAACCGAACATCCCACAGGTCCTTTCGGGGCCCGGGGATTGCCGATGGTCTCAAGGTACTCAAAAAGGTAAAGAAAAGAATCGGCGTTCCTGTTATTTCCGATGTCCATTGCCGGCAGGAGCTCGATGCCGCCTCAGAGGTGCTTGACATCCTTCAGGTGCCCGCCTTTCTCTGCAGGCAGACAGACCTTATTATGGGTGCGGCTCAGACAGGCAAAACCCTGAATATAAAAAAAGGGCAGTTTCTCGCCCCATGGGATATAAAAAACATAATTGGTAAGATAGAGAGCACGGGTAATAACTCAATCCTTATTACGGAAAGGGGCTCTTCCTTCGGCTATAACAACCTGATAGTCGATATGCGCTCTCTGCCTATCCTGAGAGAGATGGGTTATCCGGTTATCTTCGATGCCACCCACAGCGTTCAGCTCCCGGGTGGTGAGGGGGCAAGCTCAGGGGGAGAGAACCGCTTTGTGGAAACACTCGCAAGGGCAGCGGTTGCTGCCGGTTGTGACGGCTTGTTTGTAGAGGTCCACCCGATGCCGCCTCGTGCCCTCTCTGACAGCGCAAGTATGCTGCCGCTAAAAAGGCTGAAAAGGCTTCTTGCGGACGTAAAAGAGATTCATAAGATTGCCGGTAGTCGCAGGCTTTAGCCTGCGTTAATATGACTGTTATGAAAGCAACCTCAGGCAGAGGTATTCTAAAAAGGGCAAAGGAGGTTCTCAGCATAGAGGCTGAGGCCATTCAGGGCATAATCAGTCAGATTGACGAGAATTTCGTCCGGGCTGTAAGGATGCTCTCGGAGTGCAGGGGAAGAGTCATTGTAACAGGGATGGGGAAGGCAGGCATAGTCGGAAAGAAGATAGCGGCAACCCTCTCAAGTACAGGAACGCCTGCCTTTTCAATGAATCCAGCAGAGGCCTTTCATGGGGATCTGGGGATGATTGTCAGGGAAGATATCGTCCTGGCAATCTCCAACAGCGGAAAGACAGAAGAGCTCGTCAAGATTATCCCCCTCATTAAAAAGATTGGGGCATCTTTTATCCTGCTCACAGGAGATATAAATGCCCCGCTCGCAAAAAGCGCTGATGTAGTCTTAAGCGCCAGGGTGAAGCAGGAGGCTTGTCCCCTGGGGCTCGTCCCCACCGCGAGCACAACGGCAGCCCTTGCCATGGGAGATGCCATTGCTATGGTGCTTCTCGATGAGAAGGGTTTTCAAAAAGGTGACTATGCCTTTTTTCATCCGGGGGGCGAGCTTGGAAAGAAGGCAAGAAAGTGATGAATGACGTCCAAAAAAGGGCAAGACTGATAAAACTTCTTATTATGGATGTAGACGGCGTCCTGACAGACGGCACAGTTACTATTCACAAGACGGGCGTGGAATCCAAAGGATTTTTTATACCCGATGGCGTCGGGATTACCCTTGCCCATCGTGCGGGGCTGAAACTATCAATTATCTCAGCCCGCCCCTCAAAGGTCACAACAATACGGGCAAAGGAGCTGAAAATAGAAACTGTAAGGCAGACAAGAAATAGCAAGCTCTCCCCCTTTTCAGAGATTCGCCGTATGTATAAGTTAACCAATGAAGAAATAGCCTACATTGGAGACGACCTGCATGATATCCCTGTTCTTCGCCGGGTGGGATTGGCTATCTCAGTTAAAGGGGGCGCCCCTGAAGTCAAGAGAGTCTCTCATTACATAACAAAGGCTGAAGGCGGAAGGGGGGCTGTGCGGGAAACAATAGAGTTAATCTTAAAGTCACAGGGAAAATGGAAAAAGGTGATAAGCAAGTATCTTGCCTCCTTTGCCCTGTCTCTCTTTTTACTGTGCGGTTGCGGGGGAAAGCACCCCGTAGAGCGGTCTGAAAGTGAAAGAACTGAACCCGCTCCCGTCCAGGAGGCAGTCGAGAGGATAGAGGAAGGATTTTCATTCACCTCAACTGAGGCAGGCAGGATAACCCTGACAGTTAAAGGGGACTCTGCATCGAGGGATGCGGGAAACGGAGCCATCCGGCTAAAATCCCCTGAGGCTGCATGGTATGGGAATGGCAGCCCTGTATTTTTGAAGGCGCAGGAGGGGATATTTAATAAGGAGACAGAAAACATACGGGCGTGGGGGAGTGTCTACGTCAACTCAGAGCGATGGGGCGAGCTGAGGGCACACTCCGTAGAGTGGTCCCCGCAGGAGAGAACAATAACCGCGCAAGGAGAGGCAGTTGGAAGATTCTACATTGCGGACAAGTAACCTTGTCAAATCCTACCAAAGCAGGGTTGTTGATGGGGTTTGTCTGGAGATACACAGAGGAGAGATTGTTGGGCTTCTGGGCCCAAACGGGGCAGGTAAGACAACAACCTTTTATATGATTGTGGGATTGGTAAGGTCTGACTCAGGGGGCGTATTCCTCGGGAGCAGAGAGCTCACAAATCTTCCTATGCATATACGAGCAGGCTGCGGCATAGGATACCTGTCTCAAGAGCCTTCCGTCTTCCAGCAGCTTACCGTAAGAGAGAACATAATGGCAATACTTGAGACTGTTTTCCCCTCCAGTAAGGAGAGGGAAAAGAGGCTGAAGGGACTTCTTGGAGAGCTGAGCATCTCCTCACTTTCGAACCAGAAGGCGTATACCCTCTCCGGCGGTGAGAGACGCAGGGTAGAGATTGCCAGGGCGCTTGTCAACTCCCCGTCCTTTCTCCTGCTTGATGAGCCTTTTACCGGAATCGACCCCATAGCCCTGGCTGATATCCAGCAAATTATCTTTGAGCTTAAGAAAAAAAACTACGGCGTGCTCATAACTGACCACAATGTGCGGGAAACACTTGAGATTGTAGACAGGGCGTATATAATGCATGGTGGGAAGGTTCTCTTTTCCGGAACAGCCGGGGAGCTTATCCAAAACAGCGAGGCACGCAGGGTCTACTTAGGCGAGAGGTTTAACGAAGTGAGGGAAAAATGAAAATTACGGTAGTGGCGAGAAGTATCGACATACACGAGGCTCAGAGTGAAAGAATCAGAGAAAAGGTTGAGCGGGCTATTGGAAAATACCCGGGCAAATTGATTAATACCACTGTGATTCTGAGCGCGGAGGGGCATCAGATAAACTCAGAGATAAATATCAAAACCAAGTCGGTGCTCTTTCACGCAAGTGAAAAAGGAGATGATATAAGGACGGCACTGGAGGCCTCCGTAAAAAAAGTGATGACACAGATGAGAAGACATAAGGATAAGGTCAAAACTCGCAAGGGGGTTAGATGAAAATCACAGACTTTTTGGGAGAGAATGAGATTGAGCCGAGCCTGAAGGCAAAAGACAAGAAAGGGCTGATTGAAGAGATGGTCGGGAATCTTGTAAAAGCAGGGAAAATAAAGAAGAAGAATGAAATAATCAAGGCACTGAAGGAGAGGGAGGAACTCGGCACAACCGGAATCGGTGACGGGGTCGCCCTCCCGCACGCAAAATCAAGGGTCATAAAGGAATTATCCATAGCCTTTGGGCGTTCCCGGAAGGGGATAGATTTTGACAGTCTCGACAAAATTCCCGTGCATTTCTTTTTTCTGCTTGTGTCTGCGCCTGATGAGGCAGGGCCATATCTGAAAATGCTGGCGCGCATCTCAAGGATTATGAAAAATGAACATTTCCGCGAAAAACTCAAAAAGGCGGCAGACGACAGGCGCGGGATTCTCAAATTGATAGAGGATGAAGACGAGAAATAATACCTCGCGTCAGGCCTTGATTGTGAATGAGCTGGGGCTTCATGCCCGCCCGGCAAGCGCCTTTGTTAAAACGGCCAGAAGGTTTAAGTCGGACATTTCATTGAGTGCACGGGGCGAGAAGGTGGATGGGAAAAGCATTATGAATGTTATCTCGCTGGCAGCGGAAAAAGGGACAAAGATTACAATTACCGCCAAGGGAGACGATGCGCAGGTTGCGGTGGAGACACTCGTCCAACTGGTGAATGAAGAACTCGAAGGAGAATAAGGCTTGATTATCCTGCAGGGAATTGGGGCATCGCACGGGCTTACGATAGGCAATGCCTATATACTTGCCAGTGAGATGTTCTTTGTCCCAAAGGTTGAGCTGAGGGAAGAAGATATATCCGGTGAGATAGCCCGCTTTACCGAAGCGCTCGAGAAGACATGTAAAGAGATAGCCGAAATACGCCGGAAAATCCTGCAGGATGGCAGGGAAGAAGAGGCACAGCTCTTTGACTCCCAGCTCCTGGCCCTCAAGGACCCTGCGGTGGTTGAAAAAACAATAGAGAAGGTAAAAAAAGAGAAATTGAATATCGACCATATCTTCTCAAGAATAATGGAAGAGCTTATGCTGAGCCTGAGGCAGAGCCCCGACTTTTATTTCAGAGACAGGGTCGACACCTTTTACGATGCGGGCAGGCACCTGCTCCGCAACTTGATGGGCAGGGAGATTCGGGGACTGACCCACCTGAAGGAAGAGGTCATTGTTGTTGCCCATGACCTCTCGCCCTCCGACACCGCCCTGATGTACAAAAGTAAGGTTATTGGATTTGTCACCGATGCCGGCTCTCGCGTCTCCCATACTGCCATCATATCAAGAGGCCTGGAAATTCCGGCGGTTGTGGGATTAAAAAATGTAACAAAGAAGGTATCAGCTCAGGATACACTCATTGTGGACGGGACAGACGGCACCGTGGTCATAAACCCCAATCCTGAAACACTCGAGAAATACACCGGGAAACAGGCGCGGCTTGCCGAGCAGGAGAGAAAACTGAGGAGACTTCGCAGACTCCCTGCCCAGACAGTTGACGGACATACCGTAAGACTGATGGCAAATATTGACCTGCCGGAGGAGCTGCCGGAGGTCGTACCGCATGGAGGAGAGGGTATAGGGCTTTACCGGACAGAGTTCCTTTATATGAACCGGATTGAGCTTCCGGATGAGGAGGACCAGTACTATGCATACCGCTGCGCCGCCGAGAGGATAGCCCCGGGGGAGGTGATTATAAGAACCCTTGACCTGGGAGGGGATAAATTCCCTTCGCGCCTCGCCGTCTCCCGCGAGACAAATCCCTTCCTTGGATGCAGGGGCATTCGCCTTTCTCTCGAGAGGCCGGACCTGTTTAAGATTCAGCTAAGGGCAATTCTTCGGGCCGGCGTCTATGGAAGGCTCAGCATAATGTTTCCCCTCATCACAGGGTTGGGCGAGCTTGTCAGGGCAAGGGAGCTCCTCGAGGAGGCAAAAGAAGAGTTAACGGAAAGGAAAACTCCGTTTGACGGGAACATCAGGGTAGGGATTATGATTGAGACTGTATCTGCGGCATTGATATCCGATGTCCTTGCAAAAGAGGTCGATTTCTTCAGCATCGGGACAAATGACCTCGTGCAGTACACGCTGGCTGTAGACCGTGTGAATGAAAGGATTTCCCATATGTACCAGCCTGCTCACCCCAGCATTCTCCATTTAATAGACAGGATTGTGCAATCTGCCCACTCTAATAATATCAGGGTGGGGATGTGCGGGGAGATGGCAAGCGAACCTATTTATACCCCCATCCTCATCGGCCTGGGGATAGATGAGCTCAGCATGAGCCCGGTGGCATTACCCATCATAAAAAAGGTAGTGAGGTCTATCAAGTTGACACCTGCAAAAAATCTTCTCAGGGATGTCCTGAAGCTCTCAACGGCAAGGGAGGTAGTAAAAATGATAACAGATTTTATGAAAAAATCAGGAGGTTATGATGAACCTTGATAGTATCGAAGAGATTAAACAGATAGACCGCGGGGATATGCTAAACATCCTGGAACGATTCCCACAGCAGTGTGAGGAGGCGGTCAAAATAGGTCAGGGGATTTCCCTGCCGGAGGGCTATAAACGCGTCGAAAAAATTGTTATTACAGGCCTTGGCGGCTCCGCGATGGGAGGGGATATCCTTTCTTCCTATCTTGCGGACGAGCTGAACCTGCCCATCTATGTCAACAGGGATTATGCGCTTCCATCCTTCGTAGATGAGAGGTCTCTGGTTGTTGTCATGAGCTATTCAGGCAATACAGAAGAGACCCTGAGCGCCTACAGGACAGCGGTTGAGCGAAAGGCAAAGATTGTCGGGATTACAAGCGGCGGGAAATTATTAGACCTGTGCAGGGACTCAGGTAACCCGGCTGCAGTTGTCCCGGGGGGTCTGCCGCCGCGCACAGCGCTCGGATATCTCTTCTTCCCTGCCCTTATGACTATTCGAAAACTCTCCTTTATTAAAGACAAGGCGGAGGAGATTGATGAGGCAATCTGCCTTCTGAGAGAACTTGCCGTGGAATATTCCGTTGCCTCTGCCTCAAACCCCGCCAAGGCGCTTGCCCGCGACATACATGAGAAACTGCCCATAATCTACAGCGCATCTAAAAGACTCGGTGCTATTACCACCAGATGGCGAACACAGATAAATGAGAATAGCAAGTCCCTTGCTTATAATCACGTCTTTCCGGAGATGAATCACAATGAGATTGTTGGCTGGGGGGGAGGCCCTCGTGATGTCGTCAAAAACCTTGCGGTGGTCATCCTTCGCGACAGGGACGATTATGATAGGATAAAGAGGAGAATAGAGATTACAAAGGAGGTTATCGTCAGAGACCCTGCAACAATAAGCGAGGTTTATTCAAAGGGAAATGGCCTCCTTGCAAGGCTTTTCTCTCTCATATACCTGGGAGATTTCGTAAGTTTTTACTTAGCCTGTCTTTATGGAGTCGACCCAACCCCTGTGGAGAGAATTGCAACTCTAAAGAGGGAATTGGCAAAATGAAGGTTTTGATTCTGACGGCCGGCTACGGGACAAGGCTATACCCGCTTACAAAGGACAGGCCGAAACCGCTCCTTCCTGTTGCAGGTAAATTAATGGTCGAGCATATCTTAAAGAAACTTTCTAACGGGGTGAAAGAAATTGATAAGGTCTATTTTGTAACAAATGAGAAATTTTGCGAACATTTCCGGAGGTGGGCGAAAACCTGCCGCTACCCCTGGCAGCTGCAGATAATAAATGACCACTCAACGGCAAACGAGAACAGGGTTGGGGCAATCGGAGATATTGCTCTCGTTATCAAGGAGGCAGAAATCTGCGACGACCTGCTCGTTATTGCAGGGGACAATCTCTTTGATTTTAGCATATCCCCCTTCATCCGCTTTGCCCTGCAAAAGGGAATATCGGCAGGCTTATATTACGTTGAGGATATGGAGCTTGTAAAGAAATACAGCGCCGTTGAGATTGACGAACAAAAGAGGATAATAGCCTTTGAAGAAAAGCCTTCTTCTCCCTCAACCCATCTTATTGCCATATGTATGTATTTCTTCCCGCGGCAGAGCCTGCGCCTTCTGGATAAATATATAGGAGAGGGCAATAATACTGATGAACCGGGCAGATATATTAGCTGGCTATCAAGGCAGGAAGATGTATTCGGCTATGTGTTTAAAGGGAAATGGTTCGATATAGGAGATATGAGCTCATACGAGAGGGCAAACAAAGAGTTACAATGACAGGAGGGGAAATGAAAAAGGTCAGGATTGGGGTAATCGGGCTGGGGGGAATGGGGCAGGCCCATATCACCAGCATTAAGAGTCTTCCCGAGGCAGAGCTTACAGCAGTCTGCGATGTTAATAAAGAGATAACGGAGAAGACATCTGAAGAGCATAAGGTCCCTGCCTTTAGTAGATACGAGGAACTCTTAGAAAGCAACCTCGTAGATGCGGTCCTTATCGCCACCCCGCACTATTCCCACCCGGAGGCGGGGATAGCATCGATGAGCCGGGGCATCCACTGCCTTTGCGAAAAACCGATTGCTGTCTCTGTGGGAGAGGCAGACAGACTCGTTAAATCAGCAAAGGAAAATAAGGTAATTTTCGCGGTTATGTACCAGCAGAGGACCTTACCGGAAATCAGATTAGCAACAGAGATTATCGGCTCCGGTAGATTGGGGAAGATAAGACGGACGTGTATGATTACCCCAACTTATCGAAACCAGGCCTATTACGACAGCGCAGGCTGGCGGGCAACCTGGAAAGGGGAAGGCGGAGGGGTGCTAATAAACCAGGCCCCTCACGGTATCGACCTGTTTATGCTTCTGGGAGGACTGCCTGCTAAGGTTACCGCCAGGGTTCGTACCAGAGCTCACAGAATCGAGGTTGAGGATGAGGCAGATGCGCTGCTGGAATATTCGGATGGCTCCTTTGGTTACTTCTACACCACTACAAATGAGGTCCCCTCCACTACACTGATGGAAATCTCCGGCGATAAAGGAAAACTGGTCTATCAGGATGGTTCTCTCAGGCTCTATTCCTCAAAGGTGGGAATCTCTGAATTTACCTTCTCCGCAAAAGAGATGTGGGGAGCGCCGGAGGTAACCGAAGAAAAGTTAGAGCTTCCTATATGCGAAACCGGCCACAAGGAGATTCTCCGAAATTTCTGCGGCTCTATCCTGCAGGGGGAGAAATTAATCTCTCCCGGGGAAGAGGGGCTCTGGACAGTAGAGTTCTTTAATGCCCTTATTCTCTCCGGAAAGAAGAATCAGCCGGTCGATATCCCCGTCGATAGAGAAGCGTATGAGGAACTTCTAAAAGGTTTGCAAAGGGGCTCTCAACAGAAGGGTGCAAAGACGGCGCAAAGGGTTACAGACCCGCAATTTAGCAAATAGTGCCTGTTGACACAACTCAACAACCCCTAAGCCCAGAAGATACAGTTTCCTGTCTCCCCGGTGAGAAAATCAATCACAACCCACATGCCACTGCAGACAAACTGGCCCAGTATAAGGCCCCAGAAGAAAAACCTTGCCTTTTTGTATACCCTTGGTCCCCCATAGCGAAGGAGCAGGCCCTTAAAGAGCCAGCCTAAGAATATAGAAAACCACAGATTGTTGGTCAGCATTATGGTGGAGAAGGCAAATCCTAAGGGGTGAAGGGGCCACCACAGAAATCTATATCGCATAAAGGAAAGAAAGCCGGCTGCTGCCGCACCTATCCCCATATATCCCAGATGAGACCATTTAGGCCCAGTTGAATGATTTATCTCATCGACAATATACCCCAATGCAGAAGGAGAGGATGGCTCCTAAAAGCAGCGCCCGAAGAGTAAATCCTTTCTTTATCATATAAGTAGGTTATACCAAAAAATCCAATCATAGTCAACCTTGCAAAAAAATCCATCATAGACTATAATAGCTATGTCTTCGGGTTTTATTATGAGGGATGAGATTTACATGCGCAGGGCAATCAGCCTTGCTAAAAGAGGAAAACCAAGGATAAACCCTATGGTGGGGGCAGTCCTTGTAAAAAAGGGCAAGACTATAGGAGAGGGCTATCATAAGAGATTTGGCGCCCCGCATGCCGAGGTAAATGCCCTTGCATCTGCCGGCTCCCGTGCCCGCGGCTCAACACTCTATACTAACTTAGAACCGTGCTGTTATAAGGGACTAACCCCGCCATGCACCGATGAGATATTAAAGGCAGGGGTAAGACGTGTTGTGACCGCAATGATAGACCCCAATCCGCGCGTCTCAGGAAAGGGAATCTCTATCCTCAGAAAGGCAGGGCTCGGGGTAACCACAGGGGTTCTTGAAAAAGAGGCAAAAAAACTCAATGAAGTCTTTATCAAGTTTATTACTACAGGAAGGCCCTTTGTCACTGTTAAGTGCGCTATGAGTGCCGATGGAAAGCTCGCTACCAGAAAGGGAGAATCCAGATGGCTCAGCGGGCAGGCAGCAGGAGACTTTTCCCACCGCCTGCGCAGAAAGGCAGACGCTATTCTGGTAGGGGCGCAGACTATTATAAAGGATAACCCATCTCTGACAGCAAGGAGGCAAAGGGCAAGCTCAAAAAAATTAAAAACCCAGCCGGTGAGGATTGTGCTTGACAGCAAATTGCGGATTTCTCCTCTATCAAGGGTATTCGATGAGCCATCCCCTCTGATTATAGCCACTACCAGCCCTGCCTCCCAGGCAAAACTAAACAGATTTAAGCAAAGTGGGGCAGAGGTCTTAGTCGTTAAGAGCAGGGGGAAGCTCGTTGACATAGGGGCGCTAATGGACGAACTTGGCAGGAGGAAGATAGCAAACCTTCTCATCGAGGGAGGAGGAGAGGTGATATCATCCGCGCTCTTCAAAGGCATAGTTGACAGACTTCTTATTTTTATCTGCCCGTTGATAATCGGTGGAAGGGCATCCCCCACACCGGTCGGAGGGGAAGGCATAGCAAGATTAGGCGAGAGCCTGAGGCTCTCCAATATGAAAGTGCGCCGGATAGGAGAAGATTATTTACTGGAGGCAAAGCCGCAATATTGATATGTTTACAGGGATTGTTGAAGAACTCGGGCGCATTAAAGGGGCAAGAAAGGCAAGAGGCACAACACGGCTTATAATATCCGCAGAGAAGGTACTGGAGGGGATGAAAACCGGCGACAGTATATGTATCTGCGGTGTGTGTCTTACAGTTATAGAGCCCGGTAAGGGACATTTTTCTACTGAGCTGAGTGGGGAAACCATAAGGCTTACCACATTTCGCAGGATGTCTGTCGGGCAGCCTGTGAATTTAGAAAGGGCGCTGACCCCTGAAAGCCGGCTTGGCGGGCACATTGTATACGGTCACGTTGACGGGCTGGGGCAGATTGTCTCAAAAGGCGGGAGGCTCGTTATCACTGCCCATCAGAAGGTTCTGGACTACATTGCAGTAAAGGGCTCAGCCGCCGTAGATGGAGTGAGCCTGACCGTTACCGAAAAAACAAACAACACATTCTCCGCCGCCCTTATCCCGCATACAATGGACACAACCACCCTCGGCTTTAAAAAAGAGGGGGAGTCTGTCAATCTGGAGGTGGATATGCTTGCAAGGTATATTAGAGACACAGGAAAAACCGGCGGCATTACGAATACATTTCTCAAAGAGTCAGGATTCTAAAATGAAGTTCGCACCGATAAACAAAATTATTAAAGAGATAAGAGAGGGAAAGACCATCATTATAGTGGATGATGAAGACCGCGAAAACGAAGGTGACCTCGTCCTGGCGGCTGAGAAGATAACCCCCGAGGCGGTTAATTTTATGGCAAAGCATGGACGCGGTCTCATCTGCCTGCCCATTATTGAGAAGAGACTGAAGGAGCTGGAGATTGCCCCTATGGTAGAGAAAAACTCCGCGCTTCTGCAGACAGCCTTTACCGTTTCAGTTGATGCCAGGGTTGGGACAACCACAGGAATCTCAGCCTCTGACAGGGCACATACCATAAAAACAGTGCTCGAACCTAAAACCAGGCCGGAGGACCTTGC
Organism: uncultured bacterium; assembly: GCA_965370485.1. Lineage (GTDB taxonomy): Bacteria > NPL-UPA2 > JAUVJM01 > CBDUUU01 > CBDUUU01 > CBDUUU01. The sequence goes on along the minus strand of CBDUUU010000001.1, from coordinate 1,946 downwards.
CCGCCCCGGTCACATCTTCCCGCTCCAGGCGGTCGAGGGGGGCGTATTAAGGCGGGCCGGTCACACAGAGGCATCGGTTGACCTGGCAAGATTAGCGGGACTCTACCCTGCAGGCGTAATATGCGAGATAATGAATGATGACGGCACAATGGGGAAGCTGCCGGATATTATCAAGCTGAGCGAGAGATTTAATCTGTCTATCTGCAGTGTTGCCGAGCTTATAGAATACCGCAGGCGAACAGAGAAACTAATAGAGAGAGTTACCACCACCGAGTTTCCCACAGAATTCGGGCAGTTCGAATTGGTCGTCTATAAGAACTCAATCGATGAATGGCATCACCTCGCACTGGTAATGGGGGAGCCTGACCGTGCGGAAAATGTGCTTGTACGTGTTCACTCAGAATGCCTCACCGGCGATGTCTTCGGCTCAAAACGGTGTGATTGCGGGGAACAGCTTCACTTAGCCCTTCGGCAAATCTCAGAGGAAGGATGCGGGGTTTTTCTCTATATGCGCCAGGAGGGAAGGGGCATTGGTCTTGCCAACAAACTATGCGCCTACGCACTGCAGGACCGCGGGCTGGATACAGTTGAGGCAAATATAAAACTTGGCTTTAAGGTTGACCTGCGTGATTATGGACTCGGCGCCCAGATTCTGGTGGACCTTGGGCTCAAGAAGATACGTCTGCTTACAAACAACCCGAGGAAGCTCATAGGGCTTGAGGGCTATGGCCTGGAAATCACCGAGCGCATTCCGATAGAGGTCAAACCAGGCCCCGCAAACGTCCGATACCTGCAAACAAAGAAGGACAAAATGGGGCATTTACTTGAGTTGGGAGGCATCTCCTGATGGCGATATGTTGAAAGGAGGTTCAATGATGGTAAAGGTAATTGAGGGAGGCTTGACTACAAAGGGGAAAAGATTCGGGCTCGTAACCGCACGATTCAATGAGTTTATCAGTAACCAACTCGTTGAGGGGGCCGTTGATACCCTGAGGCGCTGTGGCTGCGAAGAAGAAGAGATAGAGATTGTCCGTGTGCCCGGCTCTTTTGAGATTCCTTATGCCGCAAGGAAGCTCGCCCAGAGCAAGAGATTTGATGCGGTGCTCTGCCTTGGTGCGGTTATTCGCGGGGACACACCCCACTTCGATTACATAAGCACCCAGGTGGCAAGAGGGATTGCAGAATCCTCAGCCTCTACAGGCATACCGGTTATATTCGGCGTGATTACAGCCGATACACTGGAGCAGGCAATCGAGCGGGCGGGGACAAAGGCAGGAAACAAAGGAAGGGATGCCGCCCTCTCAGCCATTGAGATGGTAAATCTTTATGACGCGCTAAAAGGTGATGGGTAAGAGAAGAAAGGCGCGGGAGATTGCTGTGCAGGCACTGTACCAGATTGAGGCCGGAGGTAGCTGTGAGGGGGAGGTGGACTTCTGGATGGAGCCTGACATAGAAGAGGATGTAAGAAATTTCGCCGCCGGGCTTGTCACCGGGACTATGGATAACCTTGCCCATATTGACAAACTCCTTGCCAGCCATAGCGACAACTGGCAGCTGAGCCGATTCTCTCAGGTTGACCACTCAATCCTCCGGATGGCGGTATACGAGCTCACCTTCAGAGATGACATCCCGCCCGCAGTATCTATCAACGAGGCAATAGAGATTGCCAAGAAATATGGCTCAGAAAAGAGCGGGCAGTTCGTAAATGGGGTGCTTGATGCAATTAAGAAAGCAATTGACGTGAATCCACCAATGTGAACACATAACACACGCTAACGCAGGCTAAAGCGTGCGACTACCAGGTCGGGAAAAGCAGGTAGCCGCAACCTTTCGGTTGCGCAAAAAGTAAATTCCAAAGTACTGAACTTATAGGAGGCAGTTTTATCAAGAATCTTAAACAGATTTCCGCTCTATGGGTTGGTTTCTGGTAGTTAATGATGGGCATG